>JAJDEL010000001.1 GCA_029259835.1 Planctomicrobium sp.
GCACAGTCAGTGAATAGAGACTCGCTCCAGTAGCTATATTTGGCTCACGCATTTGATGTGCGTTCGTCGGTTCTTGCGACTCGCGGTTCCTTGATTCTTACTGATTTCCGGTCTCAACCATTGCGCCACAGGTTCCCTTGAATCCGTTGTGTGGCGTACACCGATTCAGATTCCATCTTTCGTTCACTTGCGTGACGAACGTCTTGGAACTGATTTCTGAGAAATCAGGAACGGTTGACATGGTCAGAAATCTGTTTGAAGAGATCCAACTACCATCTGAACTGTCGTGAAAACGTCAGCCAGAAAATTTCCTTGATGATGCAACAAGAAGTTCCATCAGAATTCATCCATCTACCAGTCAGCTTACTATGACTCATTCTTCAAGTATGACATCTGCTCCTCAGCACGACGCTGAGTCGGCGCACTCTGCGCACAAGAATCGCTGGTCGATCGGGACTCAGCTACTGGTCATAGTGAATTGCATATCCGTTTTTCTTGTACTTGCATTCCTGGTGTATGACTACCAGAAAGAAATGCATCGACGGTTGAATGACAAACGAATTGCCCTGCATGAAGAAGCCATCACAATCCAGTCCGCCGTCCCTGAATTTCAACGGCAAGGAATCGACACATTGCAACGTTACATTGATCGTGTCTGCTTGCAGATGAACGAATTTCATTCTCCTGGTCATCATATTGCGATTCGAATTGATGACCATGTCCTTCAGGCAAAATCGCATCACCGAGAGTCCGACGAACTACTTAAAGCCATGTCGTTGGCAAAAAAACGACCAAGTCAACGCGGTCATTTCCAAGGACGGGACTTCATCGTCGGGAAAACACAGAGAGCCGAACAATCAGTTGAAGTTCTAGAGTTTGTCGACACATTACAGCGACAAGTAATGCGTGACAGTTTGCGGAGATTTGGAGGTTCCACGGTTCTTGCTATCTTGGTAGCGCTGATTGTGAATGCCGTGCTGTTGAGAATCGTTGTGCGTCCCCTCGAACGTCTCCTGGGAATTGTTGAGCAAGTTCAAAGAGGAACATTCGGCGGTCAGGTCAGCGGTTTTCGTAGCCGAGAACTCAGCGATCTTTCCCGTGCCATCAATCAAATGAGTCACTCACTGGCTGAGAGTGCTCACCAACGAAGTTTGCAGATGGCGAAGGCACGGCGGATTCAACAGAATCTTTTGCCTCCACGGACTGAACTCTCAAATGCATCTGTGGTTGCTCATTTTGAACCTGCTGAGGATGTGGCTGGTGATTTCTACGATGTTCGTCGATGCCTCGATGGCAGTTGGATTGTATTTTTAGCGGACGTCACAGGGCACGGTATCCCCGCTGCAATGAATGCGACATTGCTCAAGGCACATCTCGCCGAAGCGTGCGGACGTTTTATCGATCCACTCGAAATCATGCGGCATGTTAACCGGCGTTTCACGCAGCAAACTCTGCCAGAAGATTTTGCAACTTGCATTCTTGTTCGTCACTCTCCCGATGGGAACACACTTCAAGTTGTGAATGCTGGTCATGATGCGGGACTCTTGCGTGCTGCGGACGGACAAATTCATGAGTGTGATTCTTCCGGATTGATATTGGGAATCGACGAGAACGCTGACTGGGAGACCGAATCGCTGCGAATCTCAAAAGGAGGTCGCCTCCTCATTTTCACTGACGGTGTCACGGAAACATTTGGTGCCGATGAGACGATGTTCGGTCGTGATCGTACATTGGCACTCCTGAACGAGACAGCCGACGAATTTCCAGAATCGGCAATTCAAACATTCATTCAAACACTGGAAACGTTCCGTAGTAACGGGCCACAACTTGATGATGTTACGATGGTGATAATCGACTTTTAAAATCGTTAAAAGGCAAAAAATCAACCACTTGAGTCTTTTCAATCCTTACCAAAGAGAAAGGTTTTAGAACGATGAACATTCCTCCAGTTTTTTCACGAAATGCCCGGATGGCAATGATCGGATCCTCCCTCTGTCTCTTGTTGCTTTCATCGAGCAATGTCATTGCTTTCGATGAAGCCAAGAACACTCCTCAAGCCGAAAACCATGCTGACGGCGATCAAGCGAAAAGCAATTCAGGCACTCTTGAACAACGACTTCAGCAACTACAAAAAAAAGTTGCTGGACTGGAAGCAGCTTTGAAGAAAAAACAGGCTGGCATGTCCGGAGTGAAAATGGGGGATATGAAAATGGGCGGAGGAATGAAGAAGAGAGGGATGATGATGGACAAAATGAGCGGCGAAAAGTCCGGTTCCTCGAAAGGCATGACGATGGGGAAGAGCAGTCAGCAAGATGGTGAAGCGAGCATGGAGAGCGGCAGCATGTCTGGAATGAAAGGTGGCATGAGGAAAGGGAAGAAGATGATGGGCATGGGCATGATGGGCCGCATGAAAGAGATGGGAGAAATGAAAATGCCATCTTCGCTCCCTGGGTATCCTGGTGCCTCGCATATCTACCATGTTGGCTCCACAGGCTTCTTTCTGGATCACTCCGAGCACATCACACTGAGTCAGGAACAACAAGTTCAGCTCAACAAAATCAAAGAGGCCGCGCTCCTTTCGCAATCGACTTTTGATCGCCAGATTGAAGAAGCCGAACAGCAGTTGTGGGTTTTGACCGGTTCCGACAAGCCAGATGCCGTCGCCATCGAAGCGCGCGTCGGTGAAATTGCAAAACTCTCCACAAAGAAACGAATTGGTTTCATCCAAGCCGTCGGCAAAGCCGCCGGAGTGCTCACCGATGAACAACGAAAAACACTCACCGGCATGATGAAAACAGAAGAGACAGAGTTGAACTAATAGGATCAAAAACTCAATCAAAGGAGAACAGGAAATGACCATTGAACTCAAGGAAGAGCATGATGGAAAAGTATTGACTATTCATGCCAGTGACCAATTGACGTTTGAACTCTTCGATCACTTTCTGCCTGAAGCGCAGCGACTGATTCAGCGATTCGGAAACATCAGCGTGTTGTTCGACATGCGAAGTATTCATGTCAGAGAAATTAACACACTCTGGGAGGATATCAAATATGGGATGATTCATTTTCGTGGATTTGAGCGTCTCGCGATCATCGGTGACAAGCAGCGAGAAGGCTTCCTGTCAATGTTTTGTCGCCCGTTCACGACTGCCGAAATCCAATTCTTCGATCAAAATGATGCAGGCGCCGCTCGGAAATGGATTGATGAAACCGTCACCTCCGAGTGTCTGGCTCGACGCGTTTGCAATGGAACGCAGGCGTACTCCTACGCATCATGATCCTCACAACGAAACTCAAAAGGTTTTGCGAAATGGATGCAGCTGTTCTCACGTCGATTGCGATTGCTATCGTCTTGTACGGTGTGGTTTCAGCGCGCGCTCAGTGGAGTTTCATCACTCCGCCGATGGCATTTGCAACGCTCGGCTTTCTCATCGGTCCAGCGGCGTTTGGCTGGTTGCAAGGCGAACCGGAGAGTACCGGTATTCACGTGCTGGCGGAGTTGACTCTAGTCGTTGTCCTTTTCACCGACGCATCGCGGATCAACTTGCCACTGCTGTGGCGAGAACACAAATTTCCAGTGCGATTGCTGATGATCGGGCTT
>JAJDEL010000002.1 GCA_029259835.1 Planctomicrobium sp.
GACATAGGTCGGATCATTCAACAGGACAAGTGCCTGCAACGGAGTATTTGTCCGGGCACGGCGGATGATGCAAGTCTCGCGGTCGGGAGCGTCAAATGCTGACATGCTCGGCGGAGGGCAGGTGCGTTTCCAGAATGTATACATGCTACGTCGATAGAGCCCTGAGCCTGTGTCAGCAACGTACTTATCACGGCGTGAAACGGAAACATCTTCCCACAAGCCGGCTGGCTGATACGGTCGCACACTGGGGCCACCCACTTGACGATGCAACAGTCCGCTGATCGCCAACGCGTTGTCACGAACCGTTTCGGCTGGCAACCGCCACCGAGGTCCACGAGCCAGCAAGCGGTTCTGTGGATCAGAATCCAGAAGCATCGGCGTGACATTGGACGACTGGCGATACGTGGCTGAGAGGACAATCAGTTTCAGGATGGCACGTTGGTTCCACTTTTGCCGAATCAACTCGGTCGCCAGCCAGTCGAGCAACTCCGAGTGACTAGGTTGCGACCCTTGGACGCCAAAGTCCTCCGTTGTCTCCACCAGTCCGATACCGAATATCATCTCCCACCAGCGATTCACGGCAACGCGTGCAGTCAACGGATGCGCCGGATCGAGCAACCAGTGCGCCAGGTCGAGACGAGTTGTTTCAGGAGTCGTACCTGGAGTGACCAGAAAAGCAGGAAGTCCGGGGCTAACTTGATCTCCGAGCATGTCATACTGCCCGCGTTTCAGGATGTGAGTTGGTCGTCGTTCTTCCATTTCCTGCATCACCATCGTCACAGGGATCGCCTTTTCTACAGATTCAATCTGACCGAGAATCGTCTTCAACTCCTCCTGCATTTGGCGCGACTCCATGTCAAATCGATCTGTGTAGATTTGCCGTAACTGCTCCTGCTGTTCTTTGCTGCGTTCCTTCGGCTGAACTGCGAGGATCGCAGAGAGGCGTTCGGGGGTTCGACCTTCTTTGACCAACAGCATGACTTCAGCAGGAGAAAACCGGAGGGAAAACAACTGCACATCATCAATCAATCCGTGAAATGGAACCGAAGCATGTCGTCGGCCGATATGAAATGGCTTGTCGGTTGTTAACGGTCCTTCGAGTCGATTGTTCGTGGGAACATCGACTTCTTGGAGTTGCCCATCAATGAAGAGTTGCACTCCTTCGGCTTGACGAGAACCATCGTAAGACACCAAAACGTGATGCCACTCATTGAGCGAGATCGATTCTTTCGTGACGGTCAAAAAAGCCTTGACCGGCCAATGGTTCACAAAATGAGCTTCCAGTTTGCCGTTCATGACAAGTATGTCATACCCGCGATAGGCATTACCGTCGTCCATCTTTGACAGTATCGCTCCGGCCGAAGCGGAATCTGCTCGAAACCACGCCGCCAGCGAAAACGGTTCATCACCGTCAAAACGACCGACTTGCCCGGCGTTCACATGAGTTGAACCATCAAATCGCAAAGCCCGTCCTTTCACACCCTCAACACGAACGACAGGCCCGTGAATCACACCGTTCCGACTTGGATCGACAGAATCGAACGTCTTGTTACCTTCGGTTTCATCGAATCCGAAATGTACTGATACGCCCAGCGATTCCAGTTTTAAGATCGCGTCTGGAGTCAGTGCCGTTTCCCAGATCGTGACATTGGCGTCGATGTTGTCTTGTCGCTTTTTCAACCGAGCCTTCAGTTGCTCCTGTTGAGTATTGAGTTGATTCAATTCCTGCCGTTGGGCAAGCGATGGGACTTTCAGCACAGGCTCAGCCATGCGCGCCGAGTCATATGCAACAATTTTGTCTGGAATGTTGTTGAAGTAAGCGGCAAATCGGTAAAAATCACGCTGTGAGAATGGATCGAATTTATGATCATGGCAACGGGCACACTGTAAGGAAACGCCCATAAACACGGTTGCGGTTGTGTGGACTCGATCAGCAACGTACTCCGCCTGATACTCCTCTGGGATAATCCCACCTTCAGTTGTCAGCACATGGTTCCGGTTGAATCCGGTGGCAACTCGCTGACTGATCGTGGGATCAGGAAGCAGGTCTCCAGCCAGTTGCTCAGTCAAAAACTCGTCGTACGGCATCCCGGAATGAAATGCATCAATCACCCACTCTCGCCAGGGCCACATTGTACGGGTTTCGTCATTATTGTAACCGTTCGTGTCCGCGTACCGAGCCGCGTCTAGCCAGTGAAGCGCCATCCGTTCAGCATGTGCTTTGGAATCCAGAAGCCGATCGACGACCGTAGTCTCCGCGTTTAGCGAATCATCGTCCAGAAAGTTATCCAGTTCTTCAATCGTCGGCGGTTGACCGGTAAGATCCAAAGTTACGCGACGCAGCCATGTGTGGCGTTTCGCTGCCGGGGACGGAGAAAGTCCTGCAGACTCTAATCGCTTGAGAATGAATCGGTCGATGGCATTCCGCGTCCAGGTACTCTCGCGGACTAGTGGTGGATCCACTCGCTTAGGTGGATTGAAGGCCCAATGCCCTGCGTATTGAGCACCGCTGGCAATCCAACGTTCCAGGGTTTCTTTCTCGGCATCTGTTAGCGGCTTCAGCGCATCCGGTGGTGGCATCACGACTTCCTCGTCAGTCGCTCGGATACGGAGAATCGCTTCGCTAGCGCTAGGCTGTCCGGGAACGATCGCGGCCACACCATCATTTATTTTTAAAGCATGTTCGCGCACATCCAGTCGCAGCCCGGACTCCCGGCTTCCTTCGTCAGGCCCGTGGCAACTGAAGCAGTGATCCGAAAGAATTGGCAGCACATCTCGAGCAAATTCCAACTCTGACTGCTCCGAAACCCCGTTACGATCTTCGGCCAGCGAAGTCAGCACGATGAACGGACTGATGACAATGGCACACGTGATTATTCGAAAGTTCATCTGCATAGGTTTTTACCAGTATGATAATTAATGATGTCCATTCTAACCAATGTCTATGTCAGTATGTAATTGTTTGAGTGCCACGCCGAATCGTTGACCAATAAAGAGTTGAACGGTCACTGCGAATACAGACTGAAAATCTGTGCTAATAAATTTCACAATTAGTGTTCGCGTTCAGCCTCGTGGAAGTCAGCGTATTTACAAATGAAAGCCGTTTTCCGCAGGCACAGGAAAGAGCAATCTGCTCTAAAGACTTCGATGGTTCCCTTGGCACCGGCGTTAATGACACCGGTGATTTTGATGTCGAGACCAGACCGGTTGACGACGCCACCGCTTTTATGATGTCGACAATATTAAAATTGGAGCCAGTAGGTAAGACGTGAAGTTGAAGGGAGTGATAATGTCCGTCTTCATGACACTCAAATGTGAGCGAAGATTGAGGTGTCGAGAACACCAGAACTGTCAGAGAAGGAGTCGACGTTGATTCCCATCGAACGCAGAATGCTGAGATAGACATTCGACATGTGAGTCTCTCCGTCTTTCCAGTAGGTCCCGTGTCGAAGGCCCATGTTTGCCCCACCAGCAATGAGAGTTGGAATGTTTTTCGGGTGATGCGTTGTGCTGGCACCACTGCCGAACAACACGATACTGTTGTCCAAAACAGTTCCGGTCGAATCTTTGAATTCTTGCAATCGACTAAAGAAGTAAGCCAGTTGCTGGCTGAGGAATTGATCGTATTTCGCGAACTCTAGCTGTCCGTCCTTATCTCCTGCGTGCGAGAGGTTGTGGTGTGTTCTTGTCAAACCCAGTTTCAGCGGAAAGGTGTCACTGATGCCCATGCCATCTTCCCGGTTAAGCATGAAGGCGACTGATCGCGTGATGTCCGCATCAAATGCAAGAGCGATTAAATCGAACATATTCCGGTAATAATCCGCAGGTTTTCCTTCTGGGGAAGCCTCGAGATTCAAGTGTGAGTAGTCCTGGTTCTTTATTGGAATGTCAATCCATTTTTCCGAGGCAATCAGTCGTACCTCAACTTCATTCAGTGAAGTCAGGTATTGGTCCATTTTCTCGCGATCAGATTTCCCCAACTTCTTGTTGAGTGACCTGGCGTTTTCAAGAACGGCATCCACCAGTTTGATCCGTTTTTTGAGCTTGTCGCGTTCCTGATTGAGAGATGATTGGTCTCCTCGGAAGAGTCGATTAAAAATCAGGCGAGGACGATTCTGCGCAGGAATGGGTTTGCCTTCCAAGCTGTAGGAAATGGTTCCGGTTCGCGAAAGAAACCCTGTTCCCGCATCGATGGAAAGGACCAGCGACGGCTGACGGCAATGTTGCTTGGTGTGCAGGGCAACAACTTGATCGAGAGAAACCGAGTTGTACGTTCCTGGTTTCGGTTGATGTAGAGGAGCTCCAGTTAACCACATGTCCGAACAGACATGGGGATCGGCTTTTGTTCCATTTTCGTGATACAGGCCACCAAGAAAACTCAGTTGGTGACGGAAATCGCTCATTGGTTTTGTCGATTCCCCGAAAACGAATTCACTGTTCTCGCTGGCGGTTGGAAACCAACTCCAGTCATTAATGCCATGTTCCGTTCGTGGGAGAGACATCCCGTTGGCTGTGTAGAGTGCACAAAACCGGCGTGGAACCTGTTCGACAACATCTTCACCCATTACCTCAAGAACAGGCAATGCAAGAGTCGCTCCTGCGATTCCTTTGAGTACGGCTCGTCGGTTCAGTTTGAAATTAGATTTCATCAATGGTCCAATGAGTTCGGTTGTCTTTGATTCAGGTGGCGATTAGAACGGAACTGGAACTGATATCGACAGGACAGACTGTTTCACTTTTCAAGAAACAGTTCGCTTTTGATGACAAAATGAATCAAATCCCGCATCCGATATTCTTCAGACTGAAATTCTAGTCCCTTTTCTTTCAGAAACTCAATCTCAGAATATGTCAGACTTCTCCCAATGGCATAGGAAGCGATGTGTTTCAGGAAGCTGAATGCGACCTGATCGATACGATCATTGGCCAAATAGTCTTTCAGTTCATTCAAGTCTGCGACTTTCGTGGTGTCGGGCAGAGTTGAATGAGAATCGACCTTGGCTCTCGTTTTGAAAAGGCCAGCAGCGTCATATTGCTCAAAAGGCACACCCCAGGGATCAATTCCTGAATGGCATTTGACGCAGCCTTTCTGATTACGATGGCGTTCCAGTTTTTCTCGAAGAGTCAAATTCGTGAGGTCTTCGTCAAGTGCTGGAACATTGGGTGGTGGATCGTCTGGCGGTTCGGCAATAATTTTTCGTGCTAACCAAGTCCCTCGTTTTACCGGGTTCGATTCTCGACCGTCCGAAAGCCCTGCAAGAATTCCCGCTTGCGAAAGGAGTCCGCCAAGGTGATCACTTTGATGCCGTACCGGGGCAAAATTGAATCCGCTTTCTGTTTGACTGCCAAGCCCGTAGTAGTTCGCGGTCACTTCATTCGCGACAATGAAATCTGATTGAACCAAATTGCGGACTGGTAAATTGTTTTGAATCAAGTATTGAAGATATTGGACAGGCTCTTGCCGCAACGCAGATTTCGTATCTCGCGTCAGCTTCGGGTAGCGCTTTCGGTCGACTTCAACAACGTCAATTTTATCGAGACTGAGCCATTGCGAGGTAAATTCATTGGCAAATTCTTGGAATCGCGAGTCCTCGATCATTCGGTCAATTTCGGAATCGAGGGAAGACAATAAGGTTTCAGCCGCAGCGTGTTCCAGCAACTCTGCATCAGGAGCGGTGTTCCACAGGAAGTAAGACAATTTCGAGGCCAACTCCCAGGAGTCAATCGGTTCTGCTTCTGGGGTGCTGCTGCTTTCGATGAAGAAAAGAAACTGTGGTGATGTCAGGATCACTAGTAACGCATCCTTGATGCTTTGCTGAAAGTCTTGGTTTTCTGAAAAAGAGTCTTTCCAGACATTCAAAAATTGCTCTGTTTCGCCTGCTGAAACAGGACGGCGAAAGGCTCGCGTGGCGAACGACTCAAGAATTTCA
>JAJDEL010000011.1 GCA_029259835.1 Planctomicrobium sp.
TTTGCTGCGCGAAGGACTCGACCTCCCGGAGGTTTCGCTCGTCTGTATTCTGGATGCCGATAAGGAAGGGTTTCTACGAAGTGCGACGAGTCTCATTCAGACGATCGGACGTTCGGCTCGAAACGTCAGTGCGGAAGTTTATCTCTATGCAGATCGCGTCACCAAAAGTATGCAACAGGCAATCGACGAAACGAACCGGCGTCGTGAGATTCAGTTAAAATACAACGAAGATCATGGCATTACCCCGGAGACAATTAAAAAAGCAATCAAGCGTGGCATAGAAGACGAAATCTCTGCACGAAAGATCGAGCGTGATGCCATCGGTGCAGACTCAGAAGTGCAATACGTCAATCAGGCATTTCTGACTGAACTCGAAAAAGAAATGCTCGAAGCCGCCGAGAGCCTCGAATTCGAACGTGCCGCGAACCTGCGAGACAGAATTTCCGACCTGCAACAACAACTCGACAAAGCGAGCGGAGCAATCACCGTCCCCGCCGACAAGGAAAGCTTCACTACCAAAGGCAAGAAAAAAGGCCGCGGCAAGCGAGGCAAAGGAAGAGGCTCAAGAGGCAAAGTCCCCCGCCCGAAACGCGGGTCGTGACTGCCTCTAAAATTGACAAGCCTGTAGGGAAAGTAACTCTTCCTCCAATATTTATTCAACTCTGTCGGTAATCGCAAAGATAAAGAACGCTCGAAATTTCCAGTTTGAAGATTTTGTGGGAGCGTGTCGACACTTCGACTGCAAAGGCCCAGTCCCGTCGATGACCGAGTGGTCGTATCACGAAAGGCTGCCACTTGTAGCGATCTCACATCCTTCTTTGTGCCCTTCGGTAAATGCTTTTTAAACTCTGAAGCGTTGAATTTCTTTGTGGGGTTTGACCGCTGCAATCACAGGTGCCACATTGGAGTGGTTTTGACAGTGCATCTCACAAAAAAGAGCGAGAGTGAAAAATGGTAGGTGAATCGCATCCATTCTGACCAAAAAACGATCAAATCGGTGACTGGTCAGATCCCAAGTGAAAACTCGCAGATTGAAGTGGATTCTATTGGCCTGGAACCGCGTGATTGATTCTATCAACACCACTTATCCTCCATCTATTCCGATGGTTCAGTTCGACTGCGCGGCAAGAAAGAATCGCGACGATTGAACGGTGTTGTGTGCAGTCATGTACCGACACTGAGATCGAAATAAAATGGACGTTCTATTTCAAATGCGTAACATTGTGAGCATCGCTAGCTTGGCAATTGTTATTTCAAACTCATCAGGATGTGGTGCTTTAGATCGTAATAGCAGCATCTCAGTTTCTCAAATACCGATTGAATTGCATGCTCGGTCCCAAGATGACGCTTTACAGACATCGATTTCTCGTTTGAGACAAGATGCGCCTCACGCGTATCAATTGGCTCCAGGTGATATCCTTGGTGTTCACATTGAAGATCTTCTGGGAGAAGTAGGGAAGCTTCCTCTCGTCCATTTCCCTTCCAATTCTGACCAGCGCCCAGGATCTGGATTACCAGTTCTCGTTGATGAGTCTGGAAGTATCAACCTTCCCTATATCAAGAGCCTGGATGTCACTCATTTGACACTCAATCAAACCAGAATGCTGATTGAGAAAACTTATACTGAGCGCGGGATTTTGCGACCTGACCGCGCTAAAATTCTGGTGACTCTATTACAACCAAGAGAATTTCGGGTCATTGTCGTTCGAGAGGAATCTGGTGGAATTGACGGTGTCACAAAGAGAGGAGTTGGAAAGACAATCAATCTTCCTGCTTACGAAAATGATGTCTTGCATGCGCTGAATGAAACAGGAGGTCTTCCCGGGCTTGACGCAAAAAACGAAGTGATTGTTATCAAAAATGGCTTCCAGAGTGGGACAGATCGAGACTGGGAGATCGCGTCAATGATGAATGGTGGTATCGATGATCCAGAGCTACTGGGCATGGAAGGAGTCGTACGAATACCACTCCGCTTCTTCCCTGAAAATCCTCCAATTTTTACTCAAAGCGACATCATTCTGGGCAACGGAGACATCGTCCTGATACCAGCTCGTAATCAAGAAGTTTTTTACACAGCGGGTATTCTTCAGAATGGTCAACACACATTGCCACGGGACTATAGCATTAACGTGATCGAAGCGATCACGATAGCAGGAGGATCTGTCAAATCCCGTTCTGGTTCAAGCGGAATTTCTGTAGGAGTCGGTCCGTCAAAATTAATGGTTCTTCGTGACACACCTTGTGGTGGGCAGATAATCATCAAAATCGACGTCAATGAAGCACTGGCGGATCCAGCACAACGGATCCTCGTTCAGGCAGGTGACACTCTGATTTTGAAATACAGCCTTAAAGAACACGTTGCAAACATTGCCATCGACACTCTCCGTTTCAACTTTTTTCTCAACTTGCTGAGTCTTTAAGACGATCTAGAACACGAGTCTTAAACGCGGAACACAATGAGTCGTAAGTCGTTTTATCCATAGAGTTTAAGTAACAACTCGCGTCCACGCGAGTAATCACTCTAGTTGGTCAACACCGCCTCAATAATTCCTTCACTCTCAAGTGATGCCACCTTAAAGGATGCTAGAAAATGATCTACGCAATTGGTGGTGGAGTCTCTTTTCTTGTCGCACTAGTTTCGACATACATCGCGATGCAACTCGCGACTCGCATAGGCGCGTTCGATCATCCAGACGGCCAGCGTAAAATCCATACTCGGGCCATTCCAATTGGAGGTGGAATCGCCATTCTCGTTGCAATGTTAGTCACAACGATCTTGTGCGTTTGGAGTCAGCGCTTTGGAGTCGAGAGCAATTTCAATAATTCGACTTTGCTGATTGCTTTCTTCGGGGGCATCATTTTAATCAGTCTTGTCGGCTTGATAGATGACATCGTCAACCTTCGCGGGCGACAAAAGCTGGCGGCTCAAATCGGTATTGCATTTATAATGGCTCAGAATGGATTCGCCGTCGAGAAAATTGTGCTGTGGGGGCAAGTTGTCGAACTTGGATTGTTGAGCATCCCTATTGCGTTGTGTTGGCTGATCGCTTCGATGAACGCTTTTAATTTG
>JAJDEL010000101.1 GCA_029259835.1 Planctomicrobium sp.
TTTTAAGATATTTCAAGCTTCTCTCGATGTTTACAATGAGGGTGAAAGCAATGTGGCGAGTTGAACTTAACCTGCTTTAACATCCATTAAACAAATGCCGAGGTGACTGTTGCCCAATGCACAGGCGACGAACTTTCCATCTGGTGAAAGATCGAAGTCGCGCACGTCGGATGGCATTTTGAGTTGGTGGAACGTTTCCTTCTCGCCTGGTTTCCAGAAAAGAAGGTGTCCACCAGAACCGCCAGTGCTGCCGAGGATGAGGTTTTCAGGATGCAAGGCAACATTCCAGGAGACACCTTTCAGCGGTCCTTTCGAAAGGTGTTCGATTGTCTGTGTTCCCTTGACGTAATCAAAGATCACAACACTTGGATTTCCGATGCCAGCAAACGCGTTCGAGACATTCGTAATCCCGGAACAGGCAAGTTGTTTACCGTCGGCGCTGAACATCATTCCGCGAAAGCCACCGATCTGAGCGTAGAATGATTTGTCGTATTTCGTGAGCGTCTCTGCTTTCCAAGCACGTTTTTTCTCCCCGGTCGTGAGATCCCAATCGAAGATGTTGCCGTACAGATCTCCGGTGACGAGTGTTTTTCCGCTGGGATGAAACACGACGTTATAGACGTACGATTCGTGACCTTTGAATTCTTTTAGAAGGCTCCCGTCCGCAACTTTCCAGAGCTTGACAATTTTGTCGTTCCCAACCGATGCCAGAGTTGTTCCATCTGGGCTGATCGCGATTGATCGAATCCATCCGACGTGAGCATCAATTGTTCGCACTGCGGTCGGTTTTTCAGCGAGAGCATCCCACCAGATAAGACGACCATCATAGCCGCCGGTGATCAGAGTCTTACCAGCATCAACAAATTCGAGTGTGCGTACCCAGGCATCCGTATCGAGGTCGATTTTCGAACCATCCGCGACTTTGAAACGCCAGACCTTGTAGTCCTCCGAGCCGACGAAAACAAATTGTCCATCTGGACTGTACCTGCAAGACATTAGCGGACGGTCCGCTGTGTAATCCTTCGCAACGTGTGTTTTTGTAACGTCCATTGAACTCTCTCAGTTCGTGTTCAAAGAGTAGATCTCAGTAGGCGTGAGGACTCGATTGAAAATCGCGATTTCGTCGAGTCGGCCTTCCCAGTTCGATTCACTGTCGCACCGACCACCTAGAAAGAATTGATCGATTGAGACATCTGAACCGTTTGACTTCATTTCGATTTCCGGTGATGGGAATCCATTGAGATAGACTTTGATGTTCCCGTTATCGGAAGTCATCACAACATGATTCCAGGTCCAGCGCTGGATCTCTGTTTTGCCAGCGGAGGTCTCTGTTCCGGTGAGGAGGATGAGCTTTCCTGGGTGATTATCACCACCACCGATTCCAAGATGCTGACCAATCGTCGGCGCGGAATGACTACGACCATGAGAGAACATCCAGCCGGTCACTTCGCGAGCGTCGGTCGGCATTCCATTCCAGAGCCACATGGAAACGGAATAGTCGCCATCGATTTCATCGAGTTGAACCTGCATTCGTCCACCAGCGAAGTGAGCGGACCGATTCTTTTCACCATCTGAACAGAATCGTTCCGATTCAGTCCCCTCAAGGAAATAAGCAACTCCGATTTCGTAGGCCCCGTGGTGTTCGTTGCCAGATGAGTCTTTTGAAATTGGACCAGCCATTTCACCCATCCGCCAGTACGCGGTTGGTTTGAGATCAAGAACTGCTTGTGCGGCAGACCCGATGCTTTGTTTGTATTTCGCAGCGGTTTTCCCAGATGCCTGTTCTAATAACTGTAAAGCGGTTGCGGCGATGATGGGTTCCGCCTGAATTTCCAACCCGGCTGATCTGGCAGGCCAGGTGTTGTAACCGCCGAAGTGGTGCTGTTCTGGAGGTGGGATATAACCATCGCCACCATTTGCGAGTTCGATGACCATCGTCTGCGGCAATGGACTGTTGAGTTTTACTTTCAGGCCGGTCAGTGCGTAGGTTTCGTTCGGAGTCGTAGCGATCCCGATATTCCCAATGCGAATCCCCTGAACGACGATTTCCGTTGATTGCAATTCGTGGAGAATGATTTGTTCGAGAGCGTAAACTTCAGGCTGAGTCTTCGGTGGTCGACCACCCATTTCGGAGACGACTTTGGTTGCCCACTCTAATCGTTCGACGTTCGGAACGCGGTACTTCAATTGCAAGCGAGCTTCCGCCATCGCGACTGTTGAGTCTTCTTCGTACTCAATTTTCTTGTACGCATCCAACGCAATATCGAGCAGACCTTCGGTGAAGGTGTCGATGGTGAAGTCTTTTGCTTTCGGATCGTAAGTTTTGTAATCGCGTCTCCAGATATCGCCGCTGCATCCGTGGGACATCATCCCGACAAACGGTGGGTGATCTTCTGACTCTTCCGGTGCGAGGCGTTTTCGAAGTCCGTTTGAAAACCGACCGAAGTAATCAGCGCCGAGGGCTTTGTCACCGAAGTAGTGCATCGAAAAATTTGCAATCACCGCAATAGGACGGCCATCCGGGGACTGGAATGAAATAATCGACAGATCGGGATCTTCAGGTCCAGACTCTCCTGTCACAAGACTGTGATCACGACCAGCGTGCATGTTCGCACGAACTGTTGGGTTGCCAAACGGGTCGTTTGCCAGTCGATCTGGTCGACGAATCCAACGACGTAATGCCGTGAACTCCGGTGCATGACCGAGTCCCCAACCCACCTTTGCTGGAGCGAGATTCTTTTCTGCGTCGACAAAACTCTGAACCAGTTTCTCGCGCAAGAAGGCGACATATTTCTCGTCGGCGTCGGTTCCGAGTGCCCCCATTGACGATGGTGCTGTGTGTGTATGAGTTGCGGAAATCAGGATTCGATCCGCCTTCAGCCCGGTTTTTAAAGCCGTGAGTGCTTTGACATCGTCAATCAATGGACGTGGTAGCATGCAGCTATCGACAACACTGATCGCGATTCGTTCGTTTCCATCATCGATCACAATCGTGCGAGCGTTGACCTTGTTGTTCACTTCCGAAACGGACCGAGAGAGCATTCCTCCGTTGACGAAAACCGGAAACTCGACAGGCGTGACATCGGTCACGGTCGCTCCAACTTTCAGTTCTGCCTGAATCGAGAGCGGGCAACAAACGGCAACAGCAACGACACAGTAGCATTTCCAAAATCGGACCATGCTTGAGAATCCCCCCGGATAATAGACAGTTTTGTTAGCTGTCCGTGGTATAACGAATTGTCGAGCAAATTGCTCAGAATAGATCTGTCATTGAGACGAAGGGTCAGGCGATCAATTCGCTAATGACAGCACGAGATGGATCAGCGAGCGGTAATTCTCGACCACCGATGTTGAAGAACGATGACGAATCGAGTCCGAGTGCCGATAAGTATGTATGGAAAAGGTGACCATGATCGACTTCGCGGTCAATCACTTTGGTTCCGTTTTCGTTCGTTTTCCCGATGACCGCTCCTGGTTGGATCTTCGCTCCACCAAGGCAAACAGACCATGCAGTTCCCCAATGGTCGCGACCGTATCGAACGTTAATCTTCGGCGTTCTGCCAAACTCTGACATTACCACGACCAGAGTTGTCTTTAGCATCCCACGTTCGTGCAAGTCAGAGATTAAAGTTGCAAACGGCTGATCAAACTCACCCATTTGTTCGAGATGGAAATTGAAGTTCTCGTTGTGCGTGTCGTAGTTCGTGTGCGAAATTTGCACGAACGGGATGTCATTTTCAAGCAGTCGACGCGCCATCAGGCAATGCTTTCCGAAATCGTGTTTGCCGTACTTTGCCTGGTCGGCGGCGGACTCCAGATTGACATCGAAAACGTCTCGCTTCTCCATGAGTTGCAAAGCTTGTTCGTAGCTTTGTGTATAGACATCCGTCTCGGCGGTGCGACGTGTCGAAAAGAAGCGATCATTCGCTTTGCGGCGTAAATTCTGGCGTAACTTGTCGACATCGGCGGTGAGTGAATCGATGCGTGCGGAATTTGCTGGAGGTTTTCCATCAACCCCAATGCTGTTGTACTTCGGTCCGAGATACGCGGCATCGCTGCCGCGTCCACCGCCACCGACTCGAATGAAACCTGGCAGCGGAGAGTTTGCCCGTTCCAAACTTCTAGCACAGACGGCTCCAAGTTCCGGGTAGTCCACGCCCGGCATTTGGCTGCGACCATGCACCATTTGATACTTGCCTTTGCCGTGGTCGCCGTTTTTCGTATTGATGCTACGAACCAGAGAGAGTTTGTCCATATGCTTCGCTGTATGGGGCAGTAATTCAGAGATGTGAATTCCAGGCACCGCAGTCGGAATCGCGCGGAACGGCCCACCTGTATCAGTTTTCGGTTTCGGATCCCACGTCTCCAGTTGGCTCACACCACCTGAGAGATACACCACCAGTACCCGCATCTGATTCGTCTTCAAATGCTCTGCGGCTTGACCTTGAGTCAATGCTCCGAGTCCTCCGACGACGAATCCGCCTCCGAGTGCTCCCAGAAACTGACGACGTGCCAGTAAGTGGGAATCCGTTCCGCATGCGTATGTGCATTTCATGGTGAAATCTCGTTGGGGGGGATTGAGAGTGGTCAGTCGGCGGGAGCAAGTGGTTTCTGCCTACCCACTACCAACTATTCACTACCGACTTCTTCATCAATACTGAAATCGAAATTCTGCGGAAGTGATCAGTGACCAGGCGAGTTCCTGAACGGCTGCGACTTTCGCATCTTTTCTTTGAGTGAGGTAATTGGTGACATCTTTAATTTCTATTTCCGTCGGGGTACGACAGAAGACAGACAAGTACAGTTCGTTGGCGAGTGCAATAGGATCTTCCATCTTATTGAGTCGGCCTGTCAAGTTTCCACCGGATGGAGAGAGCCAGCTTCGTAGTTCGCCGCCGTTCGAGAAGAACAATGCCTGCTCTGCAGTTGCGAAAAATTCAGTTTGTGGTTGCCCTTTCCCGGCTCCAAAGAGTTGGACAAATCGAGTCACATTATTTCTGAGCGAAGCGTAGGTTGCCGCATCGATTTCTTGTTCACGCGCTGTAACTTTCGCGGCGTCTTTTTTGTCCTCTTCGGAGAGAGGCTTGGCTTTGTTCAGCTTTGCGGCTTCGGCTGTACGTTGTCGCACTCGTTGTCCGGTCGCCATCAGGACGCTCCAGCCGAGTTGTTCAGGCGTGAGCGAAACGACTTCTGCTGCGTTAAGACGAGCGGAAGATTGCTCGATGATTGTCGCCCAGGTACTCGTTTGAGACTTTCGACTTTGTTCAAGTTGCGTTCGTGCCGAACTCAATTGCGCTCCGAGTGAAGTGATCAGTTTGGTGTGTTCAGTGAGGTTGGCTTGTGCAGTCTCGAGATTTCCGGTGGCGGTCACGACAGCTTTTGCTTTCACGTCAAAGTCGGCTTTCTCAGTGTTTCGCTGCGTTTCCAGTTTTGCGATCTCTCCATCTTTTGTCGCGATGGATTTAGAAACCTCATCTTGAGCCGCAGCGAGACTGTTTTCACCTTCCAGACGTTTTGCTGCTTCCTGAAGTTTTGCGAGTGATTCGGCGAGTAAGGCTTTCGTTTTTCGTTGTTCAGTGAGACCAGCATCACTTTTCTGGACAATTTGCTGAGCGAGTGTCATCGCTGCTTGCGCTGCGGTCGTAGTTGCTTGTGAGTCGGCGACAGCTTTCTCGAACGTTGGCATCGCCGTCTTTGCTGCCAGGTGTGATTGTTCGATTGTTGGAATCTGTTTTGTGAGCGTCTCGATTACCTGTTGTAGCTCTTGGTACTCAACCAGTGCTGTCAGTTCGGTCGCTTTCTGCGTTGCCATCGCCGCCGCTTTACGATGTTTCGCTGCGATGCCGCGTTGGTTAATCATTTCCGAACGCAGTGTGCGAACCTTCTCTTCCGCAGGTTGAGCGGCGGCAATTGCACTGTCCGTGGCGGTTTGAGTCGTTTTGAGTTTCGCCTCAGCTGTCGTGAGTGTTGCAACTTCGCCCTTTTCAGCGGTTTGTGATTTCACAACCTCTGCGTTGTATGCCGCCAATTTTTTTAGAATTGTTGCTGCCGTTGCTGCAAGCTCTTTGTCTTCTTTGATTGCCTCGGAAGCCTGCTTGATTTTCTCATTCGCGTCTGCGATCAGTTTCACCTTGACCTGTTTGCCAGCGATCTCTTTCTTGCGAGCGTCGACTTTCACCTTCGCGGCATCGCGAACTTTCAGTGCTGCCGTGACAGCTTTGTTCGCGGCATCGATTGCTGTGCGAAGCGGCTTCACGACTGCAAACGCGGCGTCCAGTTTTTCAGTCGCGGCATCGACTTGTTCATCGGCAGCGTAAGAGAGCTTCAATTGCTCTTTCGAAGTTGCCTCAAGAGCAGCAAGTTGCTTCTTTGATTCGTCGACAGAAGGCATCGCAACAGGGAGTTGTGCGGACCGTTGGTAAGTTTCGCTCAATGCGATTTCGCGGAGAAACGACTTCACGTCGTACTTACCTGTCGCGAATTGATTCGTGATGAGTTCGAGCAATTCCGGATTCGAAGGGGGATTGCCAGAGTGATGCAAATCGACGGGATGGACAATTCCTCTTCCCAGCATGTGCGCCCAGAGGCGATTCGCAATGTTTCTGTCGAACGCCTTCGTGGGATTCGTTGTAACGGCAGCGGAAAGTTTGGCGATGCGGCTGTATTTGGCGATGTGACGAACGTTCTTGGCAGGAGCAACGTGGTAACGCTCACCCGGCTTAAGTGCTGCCTCAACGACTTCGTCTCCTTCCATAACACGCGGACCAGTCATGCTGGCGCGGTCTGTGAAAACCGATTGAAACGTCGCTTCTCCTTCTGCTTTTTCAGCAATGAGGGCAGGTTTCTTTTTGTCTGGTTGAAACAGACTTGCACGCACGACGAATGCTTGTAGTCCGTAATAATCTTCTTGATGGTAGTCGTCGATGTTCGGATGGTTATGACATTGAGCGCACTGCAAATCGACACCAAAGAAAACACGCCCAATCTCGCGCGTGAGCAAGTTCGGCTCCATGTCACGTTCCAGGTAAAACGCGGCGGCAGGTCGTTTCTTTTCTTCGGTCCCGTCTGCGGCGAGAATCTCTTGGGAAAGTTGAAGGTAGGATTTACCGTCTCGGAAAGATTGTTCGAGGTAAGTTCGGAATTCGTCGGACTTCACGTGTTTACCGCCTCTGCGTTCCATCATCATCACGTCGAAAGTGACTGCCATATGTCGAGCAAAATCCGGGCTGGCAAGAAGCCTGTCGACCAAGACCTGTCGCTTTTGTGGGTTCGGTTCGGCAAGGAATGGTTTAGTTTCTGTGATAGTCGGAATGCGCCCAATCAGATCAAGATAAACTCGGCGCGCAAATGTTGCATCGTCAATCTTTTCAGCAACAGGTCCAAATTGCGAGGCTTGCAAGAGTGAGTCGATTTGAGCGTGCAGAGATGGAGGTGTTGCTTCTTCAGCTTGAAGATTTTGATGGATGCAACAGAATCCGATCGTTGCTATGGCGATGAACGCGAGCGTTCTTTGAGGAAGGAGGTGGGACATTGTGCCGACCAATTTATTGAGTCGGGCTGTTGCAGTGGATACAAGCAGCCGAATATGGGAGGGAAGTGAAACGATATCAACGCTCACCGATACTTGTAAGGGTAAGCCGCAGGACGAATCAAGTCAATAAAAATGGTAATTTTCAAGGGTGACGAGGAGATACACTTGTAGGAAAGAGTTGGATTAAGAGGACGAAAGTTGCTCGAAATCTGGTGATTATTGCAGTTGAGAAGAGCGGGGTTTTCGGTGTGCAAAAATTCAAGCCTCAATTCGAACAATTTCGTCATAGACATTAGCGGTATTAATTCCGAAAGTCGGTAGCAGGAACACCGGAAGAAGGGGCATCTTCGCTTCGGGGAGGAGGTGCTGGAGCATCTTCTACAGGATCCTTTTTGACAGGAGTTTTGTTCTTGTGTGTGTCAACTAACCATTCAAAATTAGCATTATAGGATGGTTTGTCGGACAAATTGGCAAAGATATCGCCCTCTGCCTGAACGAAGTTCAGGTACTCACCTTTCAAAGAAGGTTTGAAGGTAATAAAAACTGAACCGTTCTCACCGACCTTCCAAATCGAAGATATTTCCTTTTGGCCGTTGGGTTTTCCAGCCCAGTCGAACTTTACTAGACGTGCATTTCTACCATTGATTTCCACCGACTTCTTTGCTTCGAAAAACTGAGTTAAGATCTCTTTTGGCGGGAGCTCATCGATATTATCAGTACGAGTTTTTGATAGAACTGGCAGGACTGAGATATCGACTGCCAAAGGTGTGTTTTGGTTAAAACTTTGCGTAACTTTGGTGTCACCAGCTGAATTTGTGGTGAAGGTCTTGGGCATAGCACTCAAGCTAAACCATCCCCAACTAAAGGAGGTAAGCATCAAGACAGATCCAACGGTTTTGAGATGAATCTTTACTTTCTTCCATTTGATGGTAGTGCCATCTTCGCTGAGTCCAATCCCACTTCGAAAAAGGAAGTAGCCAAAGCATAGTGCCACAATTCCACCAACTGCGAGTACAATGGAAATAATTGTTCTGGCGAGTATCAGAAATGATGGTGCATCCATTTGTACTCCTAACCCGAAATATGAGTAATCGAAAATGTAAAAGAAACCCAGTGATCGATGTTTATACAACCAGCAGAACGCAAGCAGTGAAACCTGTACCACCCCACACTCACCTACCCGTCTCGGTTTTAAGATAATCACAGGCGCGTTTAATGGGTACGTGGATTGTCCACTAATCATTCACTCAATGCAAGGAAATTGAGGATCTGGCCGACAAACGTGAGTAACTCTATCAAATTTGTGGACGGGATCGTGAAGTCAGATAAATTTTATTATGTGCGATCACATCTGCTCGAGCCACCTCTTCTTTCCTCATAATTGCCACGAGCCGCTACTACTCGCTCTCTCATCCACCGAAATGGAGTTACCGCAAATCCACGGGATCAACATCAATGGTTAGCTCCACTGTAGAAGAGACTTTGAGCTGTGACACGACGTCCTTCCAAACACTCTGAATGGTCTCGATTTCGTCGCTGGTCATCTGGAAATGAAATCGGTAATACTTTCTCAAGCGAGTCAGCGGAGCAGGAGCTGGTCCCAAGACGCGCACGTCGAGACTCTTTTCTTGAATATCCTCACGGATGATTTTCACGATTCGTTTGGATTCGGCTTCGACGATTTTCTCGTCGAGAGAGCGGAGGATCACTCGCGCCATGCTTCGATAAGGCGGCGCCTTCATCGCTTTTCGGTGTTTCAATTCGTAGCGGGCGAAGTTGTCGTAATCGTGTTGCGCGGCGAACTGGATGATCGGTTCGTCGGGGTTCATCGTCTGAACGAGAACACGCCCTCCTTTTTCGCCGCGTCCTGTTCGTCCAGCAACTTGTGCGATGAGTTGGAAAGTGCGTTCTGAAGCGCGCAGGTCGGGTTGATGCAGCAGTGTGTCAGCATCGATGACACCGACCAACGTGACATTCGGAAAGTCGAGACCTTTGGCGATCATTTGTGTTCCGAGCAGAATATCGATTTCGCCTTCACGAAAAGCTGTGAGTGCTTTGTCGTGGCTGCCGGGCTTCCGCATCGAGTCGCTGTCCATCCTGACGATGCTTGAATCAGGGAATTTGCTTTTCACTTCCGCTTCAAGTCGCTGCGTTCCAGCACCGAGGAATCGCATCCCTGGCTGTCCGCAAGTCGGGCATCTTTCCGGAGCTTCCATCGAAAACTCACAACTGTGACAGAGCAACAGAGATCGATCCTTGTGCCATGTGAGGGTGATGTCGCAGTCAGGGCAGCGAATCCCTGTGCATTTCGGACACCACAGAACCGGCGAGAACCCTCTTAAGTTGAGAAACAAAATCACTTGCCCACCTGTTTTCAATGCTTGCTGCATCGCATTCGTCATCGCCCGGCCCAGCGAATGACGCCTCATGATCATCGGATCGTTGCGGACATCCACAACGCTCACCGGCGGCAACGGTCGCTGCTCGACACGATTTTTCAAAACGATCCGCTTGTCGTGACCGTCAATCGTTCGCACGAGTGATTCCAGCGACGGTGTCGCCGTTCCCAGAATGAGTGGGATACTCTCGCTCCGCGCGCGTTCTCTTGCGACTTCGCGCGCGTGATAGCGGGGCGTCGAATGTTGTTTGAAAGTCGTTTCGTGTTCTTCGTCAATGATGATTAAACCGAGGTGCGGCGTCGGGGCGAAGATTGCACTTCGCGCGCCAACGATCACCTGAACGTCTCCTTCGGCGATCTGCTGCCAATGCCAGTGGCGGTCCGCATCGCTGAGGTGACTATGCAGCACGGCAACGTTTTCGAATCTCGCCCGAAAACGGCGGATCGTTTGCGGAGTCAAGCTGATTTCCGGAACCAGAACAATGGCTTGTTGACCATAACTGACAACTTCTCGGATCGCCTGAATATAAACTTCCGTTTTGCCGCTGCCAGTAACTCCATGCAGAAGAATTGTTTCATGTTGTGCGGCACGAACTGTTTTAAGGATTTCGTCAAGAGCTGTTTGCTGCTCTCGATTCAATATCAGATCGGCCTGTTGTTCAACTTCGATGTCATCAATCTCGGTCACGCGCGCTCGACGCCGTTCTGGCACGATCAACTTTTTCTTCTTCAAGGAGTTGATGGGCGATGTTCCGCAGTCGGCTGCTTCAGAGAGGACATCCACTCGCATCGGAGCCTCGGCACTGTCAAGAATTGACATCACGACGCGCTGCTTCTTCGGCAGCTTCAACTTTTCGAGATCATCAATTCCTTCCGCAATTTGGTAGAAGACGACTTCACGCGTGCCTGCCTGTTTTTTGACGCCTGCCGGAACGACACTCTCCAGAACCTGTCCCCAGCTACTGAGGTATCTCTTCCCAATCCATTCCGTGAGACCCAGCATCTGTTGCGAGAGAAGCGGCACGCGGTCGACGACTTCGAGAATCGTTTTGAGCCGTTTTCGGGTTGAGATATCTGTCGTCAGCCCGACGCAGTAGCCCAGCGTCGATGTATTTCCTCGCCCGAATGGAACGCGCACACGCTGCCCGGGTTCGATCAGTTCTCGCAGTGATTCTGGCACCAAGTAGTGGTACACCGTATCCATCGGACGGTTGAACACCACCTGCGCAGCAAGAAACTCACTACTCTCCGCCAGTTCCCAGGGTTCCGGTTCCGGCTCGATCTCAAACAATCCTGGCTGACGTTCTCGACTCATTGTGAAAGTTGCGATTTGTTAGAATAAACAAAAAGAGGGTTTTGGGGGCTCTGTTCTTCGGTAAGTTGAATGTATGGATTCGGCAAATTTTTCCACTTTGAAAATCGGGTCCGAATCCGCATTTGTTTGCTCTTGTTGCAGTCTAGCAGATGGCGTAGCGTCACGAATCGTGGTTTTAATCTCCTTTTTCCTCTTCACACAACAATTTACGGCAAGGATGCCGAGATGTTCTGGCAAATTGCCAAATCCGTCAGCTTGCTGGGACTCGTCATTTGCACGGGTTGTTCTTCAATTGCCACACCGCCGAAATTCACACTCCCATCCCGGTTCAAAAAAACGCATTCTTCGGTCTCAGAAGAACAAAACCAGGATGTGAAAGCAGAGCCAGCGGACGTTCCGAAACGCCAACCGTTGATTGCTCGCCGTTCAAAGTCGAAATCGAAACCGACTCACGACGCTGAAACTCAGCGACTCATCGAATCGGAACTCAAAAATGCGACGGTCGCAGAACGTGCAAAGTGGATGGATTACCTCGCGACTGTTGATTCGGCAATGGTCCCATATGCTTTGAAATCGCGACGGGTCCGCGACGGACAGTCTGAAGTCGTACCCGCCTCTTCCGAATCGAATCGAGACAACGACTCCGCAGAAGTTTCAACTGCCGAGCATTCAGTGAACACTTCGGAACAAATCGAATTGTCAGTCAGAGATGGTCGCGAGATTTTCTCACCAGGAAAGATCGCGCCGGCACAAGCGGAGAAAAGCGAAAATTCAAATTCAGATAAAACATCACCTGATAAAAGTGAATGGACCGGGAAACTGAAGTCGTTGACAGAATGGAATAACAACCCATTGAAATTCGGACGTGATGATGACAGTCGTTCAGCAGAAAACAAAGGAGTCCGGCGTCCGAAACAGTTGCCGAAAATTATGTCGAATCCGTTTCGAATTCTCGA
>JAJDEL010000102.1 GCA_029259835.1 Planctomicrobium sp.
GCCATCTTTTCGCAGCGTGTGCAATAGAATCGAGGCGTTGTCAGTGATGTTTTGTTTCCTTGCATCGCGACTCTTGCCATGAAAAACTTTTGTCGCTGCGGAATAAATGCGGATTTCATCATCTGTTTCGACAAGGCACGAAGGCTGAATCGCACCGCCGCCATGTTCGCCTGGCTGATTGCATGGAATGAACGGCGCGCGGATGCCTCGAGTAAAACGGTTCCCGTCGTAGCTGAACGCAAGTTGACAATCGAGAGGACCGATGAAGCGATTGAAGCCGCGCGTCGGTTCGGTCGATTCGCAATGAAAGACCCACAGCAAACCGACGTATGCATCGCCGTAGGGGAAGACCGGCATTCCATACAACTCAACAAGTTCCTGATCAAGAGCATCAGGTTGCAGCAGCAGTTCGGGATCAGTCCAGTTGTGATAATCTCTTGTCGACTGAATGCATTGTCTGCGATCACCCCAACCGGGGCGAACGGTCATCTGGTGGCGACCGGCATGACGATTATAAAAACAAAAAATTGGCGGTTCCGGATGCCAGTCTGGCTGCGACCACTTCATATCTAACTTTGGTTCCCATTGGAGTCCGTCGCGAGAGACCAAAGTGAATTCATCAGCCAAGTAACGTTTGTCACCTTCCGCTTTCGCAATCTTGTGCCAGCGATGTGATGGATCAGCAATTGCGCGTTCGAGTACGGCTTTACCATGCTGATGCACGAAGACCTTGAACGGAAAACCATCATCAGCAATCGGGTCAAGATAAACTCCTCCAGCACTGCCATCAGGCAACGTGAAGAGATGATGCGGCGCGATCTTACCGCCTTCCGGTTTGATCGCTGGTTGCGGCAACGGTTGCCATTGTCGACCATCTTCACTTTCGGCAATCATCAGTGAATACGGTTTCCAGTCAGCTGAGTAGAGCATTCGCCAGCGACCGGATTCTTGATCCCGATAGACAGTCGGCCAACCCGATAGTGAGCCGATGTGCTTCTCTGAGAAGACGGCATCGGCCTGCCATTCCGGTTGCCCCTGCCGCAGTTTGAGATTGTCACAATGATCAATTCTCCACAAGTCGAGAAAGTGCCACGTCTGCAAAGTGTCGAGCGAATCTCTTCTCGACATATTGTTGTCGACATGCACATCTGAAACTGCTTCCCGATCAGTTAAGAGAGTCAAGCTCGCCACGCTGACCGCTCCCGACGTTTGGAGGAATTTTCTCCTGTGCATCTGTTTGCCTTTAGGAAATGGACACTACGCGCCGTATTGCAACACTCTTCACAAAGGATGGGTGTCCTTATATTTTAAGCAAGTATAATCGAATGGTATCGTGTGATAGAAGCAGCAGGGAATGAACGTTTCATTCTATGAAAGTGGTGTTGCATTTGAGTTGTGGGAGAGCATGATGTTACATTAACGAGAAGCAACATCCGTAAAACGTCAGCAACCTCTTCCTTCGTGTGAACTTTCTATCAAGAGACTCGACTTCTGGTGATGATCCTGATGTGGATCTCCGCGACGTCGTTCGCCGAGAACCAAGGGCAAACCCAACTATTGGTGTTCCGCGCCGGGGCCGCTACCAGCAACATCACGGCATCGTTGGAAACAGCGTTTGTTGGAGATGCTGGAACAACTTCTCTTGAAACAATAATACTAAAGATGACGCTGCCATATCGAATCCAATCAAACACGTACGCATGATGAATCAACCAACGCCCGAAGCAGCGAATTCTGCGTTTTCATAAAGTGATTATCAAGAATCATAAAAGGAATCGCTCAAGTCATGGTAATTGAGAGCATGTAAAATCGAATCGCTTTCCAATCCACAGAGTGACACGTGTTTTCAGTTCGTGCTTCGGGGAGACGGGATTGTGAGCTTTTCGTACAGTGGGGCACCTACACGTTTGCGGGCTAAAACGATGCGGTCGGGGAAGACGTGTAGTATATGAATCGAGAGCATGTTGTCGGTCAACACATGGGCAGTGCTTTCGTTCATGCGGAAGCCGTTTCGGTGGCGGTGTCCGAACAAGTAGCCGGTCACGCGGTGTTCCTGCAGAAGCGACAACACTTCCGTGCCCCCGAGTTGAGGTTGTAAATTGTTGCCGAATGCAGGCAACGACGGGTAATGCGCGACGACGGAGACGAATGTAAAGTTCGGCTTCAGCTTCAGGTCTTCACTGTACGACGGAGATCCAAACGGATCGTCGTTCGCAGACGCCATGCGGCATGATTCCCGGGAAAATCTCGTTCACCTGATGACTGAGCCCTGACTCAGTCCCTCACTGTCGTGAAAACTTATCAGTCAATACAATGACCATGCGTCCCCTAGATTCAAACTCATGACTCTCACGGGGCGATCTGTTCCACAATCATTACCAGGACTGCCTTCCATGATACATCGTATCGTCTTCAACACATTTCTCTGTTCATTGGTCTGCGCAGGTGGGCTTTTTGCCCAGGACCAGAACAGTTTGCCACCGACACATGCCAATGTTTCCTACGGCCCACACAAGGCTAACGTGCTTGACATCTGGGTTGCAGAAGGGGACGGGCCACGTCCATTACACGTTTACATTCATGGAGGTGGTTGGATTGGCGGAGACAAATCCAAAAAAGGGAATCCGCAAAAACACTGGCTTGCCAAAGGCATTTCTTACGCGGCAATCAACTACCGACACACTCCTGAGGCATCGTTACCAGCTCCCGTTCACGACGCAGCCAGGGCGATTCAATACCTGCGTTACAAATCCAAAGAATGGAACATTGATAAAGACCTCATTTGCCTCTCTGGCGGAAGCGCTGGGGCATGCACATCGATGTGGTTGCTGTGTCATGATGATCTCGCTGATCCCAAAGCCAAAGATCCTGTTCTGCGGGAATCCACCAGGGTCTCGGGTGCAGCGGTGGCTGGTGGGCAGACGTCGATCGACCCGATGCAAATTGAACCGTGGCTTGGCCCGATGGTTTTGCAGCATCGGATGATTAACATGGCCGTTGGGGAACCGACGATTGAAGGGGCACTCAAGAATTACAAAAAGCATGAGGCACTCTTCAAAGAGTTTTCTGCATTTAATCATGTGAGCAAAGATGATCCACCGCTGTTCATGTCTTACGGTGGTGATATGACCCTCCCATCTAAAAACGCTGGTCATGGAATTCACCATCCTGTGTATGGCGTTAAGATGAAGGAGAAAGCTGATGCCTTCGGCATGGAAGCACATTTATTGATTGGAAAAGGCGAAGTCTCGAAGTCGGAGACATACGCCAATGCCAATCAGTTCATTGAAGCAATTTTGCTTCAGGGAAAAAATAAAGCTCGTTAAGATAAGTCAAACTGTTTCGAAGCCTTTGCGTTGTTCTCGCTTCAAGTGTGAATTGGCTTCTGTGTCACCTGGAAAAGTTTCTGTTTCGGGATTCCATTTTACAGTTCGACCCACCTTCATGGCGATGTTACCTAAGTGACAGGTACTCACACTGCGGTGCTGACTTTCCACATCCGAAACTGGTAAACGGTGTGCTTGAACGCAGTCGAAAAAGTTCCCCATATGATTGATGATTGCATCCAACTTACCTGCTCGTCCCGGACGTTCTAGATTGTCAAAATCGTAGACCTTCCAGTCATTTCGTGTTAGCGGATTCGATGCCAAATCTTCGACCGGCTTTCCTTGAATGACGCCGCGATTTACAAAGATTCGACCATCGTCTCCTGAAAACAGGATCCCGTTGCGACCGGTATCACTGACTGTCATTACCACACCGTTGGCATACTTGTATGTCACGTTGAAATCGATGGCGACGTTGAAGCCGTCCTTCACCGTAGGGTACTTCGCCTCGCCACTGATCTCCACCGGATAGCTGTTGATCGCCCATTGCGCAATATCATGATGATGAGCACCC
>JAJDEL010000103.1 GCA_029259835.1 Planctomicrobium sp.
GTTGACTACAACGAGCATCGACCTCACAGCGCTCTGGGCAACCTGGCCCCCAGGGAATTCGCTTCATCTGGCCAGGCTAGCCTGGCCAGATGAAGCCCTGATTTTCTCATAAAGAATGGCTCAGAAAAGTGGAGCAGGTCACAGGGTGGAAGGAAATGAATGGACGAAGAATTCGTCGGAGAGTTGTACAGGGTCGCAACGCCCAGAAAATTCTGAGATGATCGGTGCTCTTTTCCATCTCTGAAAACTTTTCAAGCGCCCTTTAATATGAATCAACAAACCATTCTTGTCACCGGCGGTTACGGTTGCATCGGAGCCGAAACGACAAAGTGGCTGCTGAGAAACTCAGAAGCCTCGGTCGTTGTTTGCAGTCGAAGCGTCTGCGAGGAAAGGACTGAGCGTGTCTTTCATGATGTTGACCGCGAGCGTCTTACCATCATGAAGGCTGATGTCACAGATCAGAATGCGATTCAAAGCCTACTGACGGACCAGCAAATCACGCGTGTGATTCATCTGGCCGCGTTACAAACTCCAGATTGCAACGCGCATCGTGACTTCGGTCTTCAAGTCAATCTCGCTGGGACGCAGAATTTAATCGAGGCAATGAAAGCGAGCGGTTTGAAGCTGGAGAGATTCATTTTCGCCAGTTCGGTCGCAGTCTACGGTCCCAGAGCATCCTACCCGGAAGGAAGTGTACCGATGCTTGCTGAACCGAAACCGGTGAATGTGTACGGTGCATGGAAGTTGGCTGGCGAGAATGTTTCGAGGTTCTTCTACGAAGAGACCGGGATTCCTACGCTCAGCTTGCGACCAGGAGTCCTCTTCGGACCTGGTCGCGATGCCGGACTGACTGCCAGTCCGACGACTGCAATGAAGCATCTTGCCCTGGGTTTGCCTTTCGAGATTCCATTTCGCTCGCGACAGGATTACCTCTTTGCCCCCGATGTTGGTGGAGCGATTGGGAATGCAATCCTTAATCCATTCCAAGGGTACGGCGCGTTTACGCTTCCAAGCCTGACTCTGGCAACCGAAGAGATTGTTGAAGCATTACAGAAAGTCGCGACTGAGATGGGGCTTGCCGAGCAGTTCAAGATCACTGTTGGCAACGAAGAAGTCCCTTTTATTTGCGATCTTGAGTATGAACCATTTCTCGCAGCATTCCCAAACGTGCCACAGACTCCACTCGATGAGGCTCTGCAAAAATCGCTAGAAGTCTTCCTTGAACACGCACGTCGTGGCTGGATTGGGAACTGAGAGCGGATTTGAAAATTCGTCTCGCGGCAGCTCTTGTCCCCTCTCCCTGGGGGGAGAGGGTTAGGGTGAGGGGCGAAGCTCAATTTTCAAACAGGCTCTGAATATTGCACTTCAATTTCTGAAGAGATGATCGAGCGACACGAATTAATTTCCGGCTTAGTCAGTTGGAAAGAATTCGTAAATCGTATCGATAATTCGCTGGTGGTGCTTTGTGCGATTGACTGTGTTGCTTTGCATGAGCAGGACGCCGACGAGGTCTCGCTCGAAGTCGATCCAGGCGACCGGTCCGGAATAGCCGGGGTGAGAGAGCCACCGGGACTTGCCGTTGATTTTGCTGTCGTGGATCTGAAAGGCGAGTCCGTAGCGACCGCCGGTGCCGGGTTGTGGTTCGTAGAGTTGGCGAAGCGTTTCAGCACGGACGAGTTGCTGACCGTTGTGTTTCCCTCGGTTCAGGTGGAGCTGCATCAACACCCCGAGATCGTCCAGGGTTGTGTACACACCGCCTCCGGCGGTTGAAAATCGCTTGTTCTGGCGTTCCGCGACAATCAAACCGAATGAGTCCGGTTCAAAAACTCCAGGTTGTTTGGATTGGTACAGCGGTGCAAGACGTTTCAGATATTCTGCAGTTGGTTGAATTGTGGTGTTGCTCAGACCGAGCGGTTTGAAAACTCGATTATTCATCAGAGTCGTGAACTTCTTGCCCGTGTTTTTTTCAGCGACGCAGGCGGAGAGGTCAATCGGACGTCCGTACATCATTTTTTTACCAGGCTCTACAACGAGACCCAGCTTCACGCACGCGCTCACAAAGTCCTGCGAAGTTTTCGGGAAATAATAGTCTGCGTACTTCGGATCGCTTTCGAGGAATCCGTTTTGTTCCATCCAGCCGTTGTTGGGAACACCCGAGGTATGGCTGAGTGCGTGGCTAATCAAAACAGGTTGCTTTGGTTTTGAGCCACCGCGCAGCCGAATATTGCTGAACTCTGGAAAGGTCTTCGCAATCGGATCGTCGAACGAAAGAACTCCGTCGTCGACAAGCTTCGCCATGAGTGTGGCTGTGAAAAGTTTTCCAGTTGAGGCCAACCAGCAGAGTTCATTCACAGTAAACGGAGCCTTTGTCTCGATATTCACCACGCCATGGGCTTCGCGCATGACGATCTGATCACGGTGGATCAACAAAATCGAGATTCCAGGGTAATAACCTTCATTAATGATGGCGTTGATCTCGGAACGAATTTTGGCGCGTGCATTCTCTGAAAGGGCTGTTGACTCAGCTTCGTCCTGCAATCGTTTGAGCCGAATTCTGCGATACTCAATCTGCCCGCGATCACCTTCCAGCCCAATCGGACCAGTCGCCGGGACTGTCATGTTGTCCGTCAGTAATTCGCCATTGCATGTTGCATGGGCGATGTCTCCCTTCACGGTAACGGTCAGTTCGTTCCAGCCGCCGACACGGTATTTTTTGAGATCTTTGTACGGTCCAGCCAATAGGTAATCGCGACATTGAAGCTGAGGTTTTCGAATGAAGACGCCACTGACGGCGTTCGGAGTCGCTCGAAATTCTAGCTTCAAGATGAAGTCATCTCCGAATTCTTCGGTCGTCCAAAGTTGTTGAATGCGGCGACCTTCCGGCGGTGTCGTTACTACGAGTCGTCCATTGACGACGACGTATCTCCCATCATCGCTAGCTGTCTTTCCATCGAACGAAATCGCTTTTGTTGTCTTCACAAACAAAGGAGCGTTCGGGCGAGGCTTCTTCGGTTGTTTCCGTGGTGGGGTAGGGCGGATGCCCCAGCCGGTTAAGTCTTTTCCATGGAAGAGACTGGCATAGCCCGGCTCTGGCGTGAAGTCGTCCGGCTCCGTTTCCAGAAATCCCAGCGTCGCGAAGATCGGACGCAGAGCAGCCGCCCAGCGGTCGTAGCCTGCTGCGTTCAAATGCAGTTGGTCACGAAACCACTTCGAGTCAGCATCTCCAGATTCACCAGCGAACAAGGTCCAGGTATCGACAACAGTGATTTGCGGATCACCTTTGGCGGTTGCATCGTAGAGTTGATTGACGCGCTGAATCGTTTCCTTTGGTCGCTTCATTTCAGCAGAACTCGGAAACATCCGGCAAAGGATAATCGGCGTCTTGGAATTATATTCTTTGATTGTCTGGATGATCTTCAGGAAGTTTCTTCCGATTGCGTCTGCTTCGATATCGACTTCGATATCGTTCGTTCCTAATAACAGAACAATCGCACTGGGGTTCAGCGAGAGAACATCCTCTGGAAGGCGAATCAGCATTCCACGAGTCGTGTCCCCACCGATGCCACGGTTCGCCAGCTTCATCCCGGCGAATTTGCCTTTGAAATTTGCACCCCATCCCTGAGTGATCGAATCACCGAGAAA
>JAJDEL010000104.1 GCA_029259835.1 Planctomicrobium sp.
AACGCTTTCATCTGCAAAATGACGTTCGCGAGATTCGTCCGCTGAATCTCCGGCTGCGTGTATTCGTCACGAGTCTTGAAGTCTTCTTCCGAATAGAGACGAACGCAGACTCCCGGCGCGATTCGCCCGCAGCGACCCATCCTCTGATTCGCCGAGGCCTGTGAAATTGCTTCAATCGGCAATCGCTGAACTTGCGAGGTCGCGGAGAAGCGGCTGATACGCGCCGTACCTGGGTCAACGACGTAAATAATCCCAGGCACCGTCAGTGACGATTCCGCAACATTCGTCGCGATCACGATTCGTCGATGCTCGTGCGCGGCGAAGACTTTGTTTTGTTCTTTTTCAGAGAGCCGACCAAACAGAGGAACGATGTCCGTTTTGCGATTGTTGAAATCCCCAGCAAATGTTCGCCCTTCCAGAATTTTCGCGGTCTCACGAATATCTCGCTCGGTTGGCATGAAGACCAGAATGTCGCCGACTCCTTCCTCTGCAAGCTCTCCACACGCATCAGCCGCTGCACGTTGCCAGTCAACTTCGTCTTCTCCCTCCGCAGGCGGACGATAACGAAGCTCAACCGGATAGGTTCGCCCAGAAACCTGAATAATCGGCGCCGGTTTGTTCTTTGTTCCGAAGTATTCCGCGAAGCGATCCGCATCAATCGTCGCGGAAGTAATGATCAGCCGCAGGGCTGGGCGGCGATGCAAAATTCGTTTCAGATAGCCCATCAGAAAATCGATGTTCAACGATCGCTCGTGAGCTTCGTCGATGATGATCGTGTCGTACTTATCCAGAAATCGATCAGACTGAGTCTCCGCCAGCAGGATTCCATCGGTCATGAGCTTGATGAACGTTTTCGGTGATGTGGAATCAGTGAAGCGAATTTTGAAACCGACCAAATCTCCCAGCGGACGTTTTAATTCCTCCGAAACACGCGCCGCAACCGACCGAGCCGCGATGCGACGCGGCTGCGTGTGACCGATCATCCCATGCAGGCCACGACCGGCTTCGAGACAAATCTTCGGAAGTTGCGTCGATTTCCCAGAACCGGTCTCTCCACAAACAACAATCACCTGATGCTGCTCAATCGCCTTGCGTATTTCATCCCGACGAGCGCTAATCGGCAATTCGTCGTCGTAAGCGATTTTCGGAACGGACTTCGTTCGAGCTTTGACGCGACCTTCGGACTGCTCGATCTCTTTCAATAACTTGCTGAGACTGCGGTCGGTTGGTTGATTCTCTTTCTGCCGCTGCCGAATTGTCTGCACACTTCTGCGCAGCCGGAACCGGTCACAGATCATCACGCATTCGATCCGCTCGTTGAGTTCCTTGATGTTTGAGCTGGTCATTTCACTCATTAGAGCGGCAGTGTAGCGACTCCTAACCGTTTTATTAAACTCTGTCGTTGATTCACAGTAAGCCCGAAGGGCTGCCCTTAAAATAGCCCAAGGCAAAACGAAGTGCCGCCCTGGGGGAAGGACGACAACCACAAGCTCAGTCCCAACGGGACGACCCCGACCATAGGAATTCGTCACCCGTTGGAGGACCACCCCGTTGGGGTTGAATGTGTGTAATGTCACTGATTCCCAGGGCTGTCGCCCTGGCCTGACTTAGAGTTGGCCCTTCGGGCCGGTAGACTTCCGCCTTTCGTTGAGTTGTGCTTCACAGGCACAAAATCAAATCCATGAACAACTGACGGTATTCCTGTTCAGATAGATAGAATGCAAGGCACACCTACTTTGCCCGCGTAGCATTTAATTTCTCAAGGCCAGCCCCAATCTTAAAGCCGTAATCTCCGACGACATACGCATGGGGGATGTCGAACTCGCCGCCGTCGTCGATTCCGTCGCGCCCGACGCACCAGACTTCTGCCTGTTGAGGATTCTCAGGGTTTCTCTTAAAGACAACGAAACTGCCGGTGGGACTCATTGGGTCGACTGGAAAACCAAGGAGCATTTCCGCATCGACCAAATCTTCGAGTGAAGCTGGAAAGGTGCCATACACCCGGCGATACCATTCCGCCGCAAGGATGACTTCCAACATTGCCTGACGAGCACGTTCGCGAAATAAGGAACCGGACAACCATTCAGCTTTGAGCAATCTAAATCGAGCGAATGTAGATCGATCCACTGCTTTAAGAAAATTCTTCGGCGCCATGAACGCAGCTTCATCAGAAACAGCGTTGAAATACGTGACCTTTCCTTTCACAAGAGGTGGGCGTTCGGAAAACGGAAGATCAACAAACGCCAACAGATTCGCGACTTGGTGTTGCAGCAGCCGTTTGGTTAACTCTGGATCGTTTTCAATGAACATCTCGATGGAGCCAGGGAATCGCGCACGATCATCCGCAAAGCCGTCGATCATCATACCCATCTCTTTCATGACCAGTTCATACGATTTACGTATTTCGTCGATTCGATTCATTTCGTCGAGCGTCTCGAAATAATCGGCGCGAATCACACTCGATGGCAGGGCGGTCAGTTCGTAAGCTTCGAGGATATCACCCAGTGCTCGGGATAATTGTTCAGCAGTGACTGTCTCGCTGTTCGCCCAGGGAATGATTCCCTCAACAGCCACAAGGTGAGCATATGTGCCAAGCATTGGGAAAATTGTGTCGTACATGCCAACGTGTCGACTACTCCGGAACGAAGCTAAATGCCACTTCCACGCTTCGTCAAACCGCCCTTTCGATTCTGCCTGTATCGCTGCTAATCTGCTCAGTTGGCAGATATCCATTAGTTCAGAGGCTGAGCCTATTGAGTTCCAACTCGTCAGGTCTTTTGGTTGCACAATAAAGTAGTGATCTTTTTCCGTCCCTACCTGCCACAGCTTGAGAATCGCTTCGTTATCACCGAGCCATCGCCGAACTTCCAGAGATGCGTCCGACCATGTGCCATCGAAGACTTTGTCGAGATCCTTACCATCTGGTTCGGAACTCATGGTCATCCATCCGACTGCACGATCATAATCCGCATTGGCGTTGTCTGCTGGATCGATGTCGACCGTGCCGAACGCTTCTACATCAAATGGATGTCCAATATCAGGTACGCCCCGGAGTTGCGAGAGTCGATACGCAAAGACCGAGAGCACCACCAGTGAAAGAACCACCACCGGCACAATGAGCCACCAGCGCAGTAGCTTTTTCACGACTCCTTGAAACCATCTTTGTTGTTCTGCATGCTCAGCCAATGAAATTCTCTACGCTTCAGGTCAAAAGAACGCAGAAACAGATCAGCACATAGAAGAAAACGCAATTCACTTCCCGCCTGTGCCAAGTTTCAGCCTGTGCGGAGAACAACGCAGCAGCGGTTCTTTCGGATCAATGATTTTGAGTGTTCTGCCAGAAATTTAGAAGAATGGATGAGTCATCGGCTTGCCGTTCATAGCCCTCCAAAAAAAATGCAACCTGGTGCTGGTGGGAATGGGCGAACTCTTTCGATCTGAGTTTCGAGTTTTTTGACCTGTGGGGCGAGTTCTTTTTCGGCGGCGCGGAGGTAGATGGTGCCTCGGGCATTCGCTCTTTGTAGTTTGTCGATCCATTCCAGATCGGCGTCTGGGCCTTCGGTTTGAAGTTGAAGTTGCCCAACGATGACAAAGAGTCGAAATTTCAGTTCTTTGTTTTTAGTGATGTGAATGTACTCTTTGGTCGAATCAAGTCCATACTCATTCAGCATGGACTTGAGCCATTGAACGAGCGGATCAGAACGGGCGAATCGAGTGCCGGTACGATATGCCGGGGTGTTGAGAATTTGCATGACGAACTCATGCGCATCCGTCGCCTTTCCCATCACTTGAAAAGCCGCAAGAATTTCAGCAGCCGCGAAATCAAATGGTGACCCAAATTCGCCTGATCGGTCATTGCCGATTTTCAAGGCTTTTTGAATGACCACCTCAGATTTTTCTATTTCACCAGTGACGTAAAGCGCAACTGCCTGTCTGGATAAAGCTTCGACGTATTTGCCCCACAATTCAAAGCCAGCTTCGTAGTTGTTTTTGATCTTTTCTGAATACGCCAAAGCGATAACTTGACCGGCGACGCTACACATGTGTTTGGCAGACTTGGAGTCTCCTGCGGCGAAGAGTTGGATGCTCAAATTTGCAAAGGAATTCGCTTTGAAAAAATTGTCTTTCAGTCGCCAAATTTCGCGCTCGGCGGCCTTCCATTCTTTTTGCCGAAGTTTCAAATCAATGATACGGCTCCGCATGTCATCTGGGAGAGAAAACGACTGATCATGTTTCAATCGATACTCAATCAGCTGTTGTATTCCTTCTTCATTGCCATCTTCGATGAAAATGTCGAACAATTCATTTTGCGTGGAAAGGCGTTCTGACATGGAGTCAATTTTGCCGAGTGACTCCAGTGCTTCATCAACAAAACCGTTCCTCGCGTACAGTGGGGTCGCATCGGAAAGAAAATAATCAACATAGTTACCATTTTCTAATAGCTGCTCCGCTTCCACGTAATTCCTGCTATACATTTCTTGAATCAATGGGCGATACCGAGTCGCGAATGCTGCCTCAAAGAGGAGCCTGCTCGTTCCGCTTTCCTCTTGCGCGAGTGCTCTCAGAAAAAGTTCGTTTGCATGTTTGAATTCGCCGCGGTTTCCGAAGTCCTTGACGAGTTCGCAGTAGAGTTGGTTGGACTTGTGCTCATCCTTGACTCGAATCGCAAATTGAATAGTTTTCTCAAAATTACCTTGAGCAGCCGCATGTAAGGAGTGTGTGATTAACAAGTCGTCCGCAGTTCTATCGAGATTTACTGTAAACTTATTTTCCCACTCCTCGTTAGCAAAAAGAATCGTGGTCTTGACAACCGTCAATTGAGTTTGATCTTTCCAGTGGTTGGTTTGGATTTTTTTAATTGCGTTTTGCGCCGCAATCCAGTCTTCCTGGCAAGCGTAAAGAAATGCGATCCGGCTGAAAAATGGGTCCGTATTACCATCAAGTGGACAATCGGTAGCCTTCTGTAGCAGGCGAGTGGCACGAGACTCTTCGCCTTGAACGGTTCCTTGAAATACGATGAGCACCATCGAGCAGATGAACAGATTGAGTCTCGCTGACTCTTGCATGTCTACGTACTCCAAAAAACCGATCTCGTGTATTTCACTCCTAGTCAGCCGAGGCTCGTTTCTCTGTAATCAATTGTAACAAGGCTTTCTGTGGATCGGAGAATTTTTTGAGGCCTTCGGCCATGAGGTCGGTTTCCATTTGTTCGAAATTGACTTTCGTGTCGATTTCATTTTGAACTTCTTCAGAAGGCATCTCTCCGATTTGGCTGGTGAAGATTTTTCCTTCCATTGCTTGCACGGCGGTGTTTGTCCCAGGCGGGTTTGTCTGGATGTCGGAGCCTGCAAGTGCGGCGACGTATTTGTCTTTCGGGTCGTCTGGAAGTTTCGTCCCCATGCTGGCGAAGATCATTTCCTGTTGAAGTGGTAAGCCTTTGTCCCGCCAGAATTCCTGATTCGCTTGCCAGATACGTTTTGCATTGAGGATACCAACCTCACCTTGTGCTGCGTCTGAGAGTTCCTGGACGGTCTTCGCCGTGTATGCATCAATGCGGCTGATGAAGATGCTGTAGACCGACTTCAAGGTTTTCGGATCTTCGCGCCGCTGCGCACCTTTCCAGATGTTGTCTCGGGCGATTTCGTACTGTCTGTCCGAGAAAATGAGAGTGACATTGAGCGTTACTCCCGCAGCCGTTAGTTCTTCCAGCGCTCCCAAACCGCCCGGCGTGGCAGGGACTTTGATCATTCGGTTCGAGTGACCAGCAGCCCATTTTTTACCAGAGGCAATGTACTCCGCCGAACGTTGTTCCGTACTCAACGGGCAATCGGCATCTTCGAGAAGTGGGTCAAGTTCAAAGCTGACGTAGCCATCGTTGCCGCCGGTCTGTTTGTTGATCTCTACGAATTCTGCTTGAGCGTTACGCACGAGGCTATCCGTCAACTCCCAGGCAATCGCTTCATCATCAAGACCATCGGCAACGAGTTTTGAGATGTCCTCATCGAAGCGACCAGTCTTAATCAAGTCCGAAACAATCGCCGGATTAGACGTTGCCCCCGTCGCCCCGAGTTTGATGTTCTCCAAAACCAATTCTGGATCGACACTATCCAGCCAAAGTTTCGTCCCGGTGTTAACGAGTGATTCAAGTGGAGTGGGCATGGGGGATTCCGATGATGTGTGGGCATTATTATCGAATGGCATTGTAAACAGTCGCAGCGATCATAAGAGTCAAAACTATCGTTCCAACAGTCACATAAACTCGAAAAGTCACTTTTCGACGGCTTGCACATTTCTTGCAAAAGCTGACTTCTTCCTGTTGATGGAAAACGACTGCGCCAGCTTGCTCAGACAATGTCACAGTAGTGTCTACGGAACCTTTTTCAGAAAAGTGAAACATCCTTCCACAACCCGCACAAAAAGGCATGTTTAATTCTCCCGATAATGTTTGAGTTCGTAGGCTGGGACTCGTCCCAGCATTGTGATTGGACGTCGAAGAGATTGCCACTGTTCTCTCTCAGAATACTAATCTCGACGAGCTTCGTGACATTTCTCGATGCTGTATTTTTTTTACACCAAAACTTATGTCGCACTTAATGGTTTAGTGGAACATGAGTTGCCCAACGTGTCGCTGGCAGCGACACGAGGAGGATCAGCCAGAACTGCCTCGCTGATTCAATTCCTTCAGGATTCAAGTTTCAATCGGGGCCGGCAATGCTCGTCCCGGTCGAATGTCGATGTATTGGCTGGCATTTTTGCCAGCTTCTCCACGCACAAGATAGACTGGAACCCAGTGCTCATCGGTATTCACTTGCACTGTTTCGGCGTTTGCGTATCGCATTGTGTAGGCTGCGCGGCGCTGCCGGCTTGTGTTCGCATCGCTTCCGTGTAGTACAAACGAATCGTGTACGGACAGGCTACCTGCATTCATCTCCAGGCAAACGGCATCCGCTGCCATTTCTGGAGTGACTTGAACTGTGAGCCCTAACAAGTCGTCTCCGCTGGTGCTGAATTTTTCCATCTCTGGATAGCCTTCGTGCGTGCAAGGAATCACCTGCATACAACCGTTGGCTTGATTCGTATCGTCAATGGCTAACCATACGGTTGCGACATCCGATCCTTGAACACTGTGCCAATAGGTGTTGTCCTGATGCCACGCGACCGAAAGCCCATCACCTGCGCGTTTGACGATCAAGTGCGACATGAGCAAAATCAAATTCGGCCCCAGCACTTGTTCCACGGCGTCCAGGATTCGCGGGTGTCGGCACAACTCAAGCCAACATGCGTGCCGTGGATGTGGTTCAGTGAGATATTCCGGGCGCGCATCAACTTCTTTGTGCTCGCCATCTTTGTAAACAACCTGTCGATCCGGCATGCTCGAAAGCATCGAATCAAGATGATTACGAGCAACCACAATTTCTTCCGGAGAAAGCACACCCCGAAACAGGCAATACCCTTCCACTGAGTATTGTGTTGGGTTTGTGTTTGCTGGTGCGGTCATCGGGAATCATCACGTTAATTGCATAGCAGGGTCGTCTTAATCTGGCGAACAGAGAGAAGAGTCTATCGGAAAAGCGAGGGTGTATGCGAGGAGTGTGAGTCGACAATCGTCGTTGGGGTGCAGACTGACCGCTCGACGTTGGAAAAATGGGGTATTACTTGTCGATCTGATCTTCCATCAGTTGACGCGCCTCCAATGTCGCTGCTTCCCAGCTTCCAGATTCGGCGTTTCGAACAATCTCACGCAACCATTTCGCCTCACGTTTAGAGAGATCACCACTTTCGTGATGAGTTTCGATGAGTTCAGACGCTTTCGCAACATGCTCTGCACTTTTGCGATTGCAGGCTGAATAGAGAGCTTTCGAAATTTCGTAGGTTTTCGGACTGACTTTCGGATAACCACAGCCTGCGAGACAGCAAAGCAACACGAAGCATGGAATCGCGTTTAAGAGTCGCGCGCGTTTCATCTTGTTCACTCTACTGTGGCTGAACCGTTGATCAAACAGATGATTAAAATCCGCCAATGATCTCTCCTTCTCCAATACTTGAAAGTTCCGCCCAGAGGATCAGGTCGACATTTTCGGAAACGAATCGGACCGAGCCATCTCCCATCAAGATTTGTCCTCCTCCGGGATGTTCCGAAAACATTTGCCCGACATGATATGTTGGAAAGTTGACCGGATGGATGATCGGAAAACCTGTGATGTCTAGCTCACCACCAGAAGGACCAGCATGGACCAGTGTGAGAGTGGCCGCTGCATCTTCGCCATTCTCTGGTGTCGTGAAATTGGGATGAGTAAACGCCCCTGGGACAACGCCAACCCATGTCTTCTCGCTCAGCGTGGAAGAATGTTCGCCCAGGAAAACTGAATTGGAAGTCCCATCGGTGACGTCTCGAAAACGCGTTGCAGAATTTCGATAGAACGGACCATCTGCAACAACACCTGCGTTTCCGTTGATCTGCACGGTCGTGGTTGCAGAGGTGTAGATGTCTGTGAAAATTTCCCCTGTCGTGCTTGCCCCGCAGTCTCCCCAGCAGGACTCTTGCCCATGACTGGCAACATAGTGGCTGCGACCGAAAATGACTTGATTCCCTCCGATTGTCAGGGGACTGCCTGCACTGTCTCGAACAGTGAATTCTTCATGCGGTCCGGAAACCGATGGGCACAAAAATACGGATAAACTCGTCCGAACAGGATCAGAATTTACAGGCGAAAAACAGGCCTGATCCACATCTAAAGAGCTGTACAATGGAGCTTGATCAAGAAACGGAAGGAGCATCGTTCCCCAAGCCCATCCGGGAGCGGCATCCCATGTCTGCGGGTCGATATTCGCCCAGCTCGGCCCGCTTCCATCACTTGTCCCATAGGAATAGTACCCGCCAGGAAATCTGAAGTGAGTGTCATGATAGTTGTGCAATGCGAGGCCAATCTGTTTGAGATTGTTTTTGCATTGCGAGCGCCGAGCCGCTTCCCTCGCCTGCTGAACCGCCGGCAAAAGAAGGGAAACCAGAATCGCAATGATCGCAATCACAACGAGCAATTCGATCAGCGTAAAACCGCGTTGACTGGGGAAAGCACGAGTCATTTGTCCCTCTCGAGATAAAGTAGCATTGGTTACAGTTTTGTAGAAATGTAACTAATGCTACAAATGTGTCAAGCGAGAATTCCTCCTACTTTTACCTTAGAAACCGAAAAAATTAGATCTCATGCAGGGTTCGAGGGAAATTGTTCTGTCTTCTGGACTACTGGAACTGTGTGCCGAACTTGACCGGGCATAGCGAGGCAGGTCAGGTTTTTTCTGACAAAACGTGAAGTTATCGTATGATCGGTAAATCCTTCGTTCAAGCGAACATGGTTGTGCGAGCATCAACGTCAGGCACAGCCTGACTCATCTTCTTTCGTACTTTCACCAAACAACTTCTGCGACAAATACAGCAACCGACCAATCATCAAATCCAAGGCGTCTAGTTGCTGACCACGTCATACTCTCTCTAATGCCTCCAACAACTGCCTCGCATCTAAGGAAAAAAATCGGGGGTACCGGCGTTCATTAATATATCGTTCTGCCCAGCCAGCGGTCGTACCAGGCGAACGTCACTCTTCGAGCGACACCAGGGAAGGCGTGGCCACCGGGAAAGGAGAACCAACTGAAGCAGTCGCCTGCGCCGAATTCACCGAGTTGTTTCTGGATTTTGTCGGGTTTGATCCGATGTTGTGTTTCATAATATTCCAGCGTTTCGGCATATCCGAGTCGCTCCTGTCGTGCTTTGAGTACGCCGGGCAAACCGTCCGAGTCTTGCCAGTTGACATAGACATCCAGCGTCTGTTGGGCCTTCGGAAAGAACTTGTGTCGATAGAATTCATGTTCCGTGGAGATCACCAAGAGTGGACGAGGGGCGACCATCGCCATCAGGCTGTCGAAGTCGACGAGGATCTGCTTTGAGGAATCTTCGATGTAAGGCCGAAACTTTTTGATGTAGACGTAAGGTCCACTGTTGGTTTTGAACCCGAATCGTTCTTCAAGCCGTTTGCTGCCGGTCGGTGCGTCAATTCCCTTTCGCCACGGTTTCCACGACTTCGGCTTGCGAGACCACGCATCCACATGACGCCACCAGTCGAGGACACCCCCGTTGCTGACCGTCGCCGTAATCCGCTCGTCGAATGCTGCCGCAAAAATTGCTGTGTGACCTCCGAGCGACCAGCCGGTGCAACCGATCTGCTTGTGGTTGACGAAGTCCAGCGTCTGTAAAAAATCTACGCTGCGCATGATGTCCCAGGTGTTCTTGCCGACAATCGACCAGTCGGGATGCTTCAGGTAAAACGGTCGCGTGTCCATCACGCGGGATTTTGGATCGATGCGTTCGCCATCGGTGAGAAGATCAATGCTGAGTGTTACAAAGCCGTGTTGAGCCAGCGTCAGGCCATAATTTGCTCCGACTTGCGGATCGCGCGGCGGATCAACAGTGCGACGACCGGAAAGTCCGATCACCTGATCCTTACCAGAACCCCACGTTGTGCTGTGAACACAAACAATTGCTGGGGTCGGTTTCTTTCGAGCTGCATCAGGCACGAGCAACCAGGCTGTCACGCGATCATCCGACTCGGACTGAAAGCTCACATGAAATCTCGTGATGCCTTCTTTCCGTTCGACTTCTTTCATATCGGGAAGAAGTTCCGGAATCCGGGTCGGAAAATCGCCCAGCAATTCGAGCCATCTACGTTCAATTTCCTTACGACGTTCAGGCCACGGTTTGTCTGGAAGAATCTCCGCAAGCCGCGTGATCCCGTCGTTTCGTTCCTCTGCCAACGAGCAGGTCGGAGACAATAGAAAGCCGATCAACAATGTGATGAAAATCCGGAAACAAACTCTCGTCGCGGTATTCCCTGAATTCATAGTTGGTCCTGTTTACATGGAGCGAGGAAGATCAGGTACTCCCTGACAAAGCGTGAAGTGATAACGTGATCAGTAATTTCTTCTTCCACGTTAATAATGGTCGTAAGGCAATCGGTCGCGTAATTCACCGTGGTGGCGCAACAATTTAGCGGACATTTGAAATGTCCGGCGAACGATAGTGTTCACTATTTTTCGGCATCACCAAGCAATTTTTGCGACAAATACAGCAATCGCTCTATCATCAAATCCGAGGCGTCTAACTGCACGTAGTTCGTGCCGAGCCAGGTTTCGTAGCCGCCGAATTTGTGTTGCTCGGGCGTTGGAAGATAGCCGTAGGAACCGTTCGCGAGTTCGATGGTAAAGGCGTCCTGGAACGGGGTGCGGTCTTTGAGTTCGAGGCCGATTTCGGTGAAGACTTCGAACGGCATTGCGTGGATCGCGAGGCTGCCGATTTGTAAGACCTGAAGCGGGATCGTTACTTCGTTGGGCCCTTCTTCGATGATTTTGACTCGCTTGGAATAGATCTCTTCTCGGATGTGTTGTTCTTCTTTCGGACGCTTTGCAAGTTCGGTGAAGTGTTGCTTCATCGCTTCAGTCGGCTTGCGAACTTTCAAAACGAGGTCTGTTGACGCGGAATCGAGCTTCACCCAGTCGTGCCATTCCAAAGTTGCGTGAGCTTCCATGACTCGGTTGGCTACTTTTTCAGCGACCATTTGCATTTTCTGATACTTCGCCACACGCGGCGAGTTGCCGGTGAACTTGATGTTGTTGACGTCACCGCTGGTACCATTTGTAAGAATGCCGACGAACGGAGGTTGCTGTTTGTCAGTTCCTAAGCGTTCAGAAACCATGTTCGCGAAATACCCGAAATAGTCCGCGGAGACTTCGCCACTATTCACACCGCCGACGTAATGCAGCGAGTAATTTCCGAGTAACGCAATCGGTTGACCTTCAGTGGATTGCACTGAGATGAAGGAGACTTCCGGATCAATCGGACCGGCAGGGCGGAGCAGGGCTTTGTTGCCGCGTGGAGGGTTCATGCGTACCTGATCGACTCCACCAAATGGGTTCGAGAGCATCTTCGGATCGGTGACGAACCAGCGACGGTTGTTTAGTTCCGACGGTTCACTCGCTGAACCCCACGCAATGCGCGCCGGCTGCATTTGAGCAAGTGCTCGTCGCACACCATCGGCGATTCTGCGAGCAATAAATGTCTGGTACCCCGTTAGTTCTTCCACAGCGGTCACTTTGCTGTTTCCGCGCGCGGTCGTCGCCGAGTGCGTGTGTGTGGATGCCATTAACAGTTTGCTGACATCGAGGTCGGTTTCTGCGTCGATCAATTGCCGCGCGGCGTCAAAGACTTCCCTTGGAATCCCAACGTTATCGCAAATGACAAAACCAATTGTCGTTTCCCCATCATTGAGTACTAAACAACGGGCGTGCAGTTCATCATGAATATTCGTCGCCGGGATTGGTTTCCAGCCACCAACGATCAATTCTCCCAGCGGCGGTGTGATATTGCTCGCAGCAGCTCCGGCACGGAGGACCTTGGTTGGTGCTTTGTCCTGAGCTTGCAGTGGGCTTAGCAGAATGACCGTAAGAAGCAGAGTTGAAAAGATGGTGATCCGTGAGCGCATATTCTTCTCCAAAGTTGATGGCGATTATGGAGATGATGATAACGTCACCGGCGGCTTTGTTCATCCTCCTTAGTGCTCGAATTTGATTGTCGATCAAGCCTCGGGTGAATCGCCTGTCAATGATACACAAGTCGACGGAAGCCTATCGGCCCGAAGGGCCAGCTTTATGTCAGCCCAGGGCGTCAAGCCCTGGGCATAGAAGAAACAGGCGAATTCAACCCCAACGGGGTGGTCCTACAACCAGAGATGAGTCCCCACCTTAGAGCCGTCCCGTTGGGACTTGGCTTGTGGAAATCATCTTTCTCCCAGGGCGATACTTCGTTCTGCCCTGGGTTAACATAGAGGCAGCCCTGTGGGCTTACTTGTGTATCAACGACAGGGTGAGTCACCCGGTGCGAAATGTGTAACACCTCTCGCTGGACGAAACTGAGTCAACTCGACATGATGATCTCTCACGAAAATTGCAGCAGAACGAGAGACGATGTCCGAGCGACCGAATATTATTTTTATCATCACTGACCAGCAACGCTTTGATACGATTGCTGAGTTAGGTTTTCCGCACATGGAAACACCGAATTTGGATCGGCTGGTTCGGGAAGGAACAACGTTGACGAACTGTCATGTGACGGCGGCGAGTTGTGCGCCGAGTCGGGCGTCGTTGTTTACCGGATACTATCCGCACACGACGGGCGTGCTGAAGAACGCCGACTTGTGGCGGCATTCGTGGGTCGAGTTGCTGAATGAGTCAGGCTATCGTTGCGTGAACATCGGGAAGATGCACACGTATCCGTACCACACGCCGCTCGGATTCCATGAGCGGTACGTCGTCGAGAACAAAGACCGCTACCTCGAAGAGCGTTACTACTTCGATGAATGGGACAAAGCATTGCGGGCGCGGGGTCTCGTCAAGCAGCAGCGGGAGCAGTACCGCGAGAGAGACGATTATCGGGAAGCACTCGGGGCGTTCGACTGGGAGCTACCGGAGGATTTGCATTCGGATATGTTCGTCGGCGAGATGGCGAAGTGGTGGATCAATTCGTATCCGCAAACCGAGCCGCTGTTCCTGGAGATCGGCTTCCCTGGTCCGCATCCGCCGTACGACCCGACGCCGGAGTACGCAGCGAAGTACATGGACAAAGAGTTGCCGCTGATGGAGGTGACGCAGGAGGAACTCGACAATCAGCCGGCGGCGTTTAAGGAACTGCGGCAGCACAACAACGAAATCGATCATGACTCGGTTGTGCTTGATCTTGATCCAACGGAAGAACAACGGCACCGGCAGCGGGCATACTACCTCGCGAATGTGTCGATGATCGATACGAAAGTCGGCGAGATATTGCAGGCTCTCGAAGACAAAGGCTATCTCGAAAACGCGGTTGTCATTTTCACTTCCGATCATGGCGACTGCCTGACCGATCATGGTCATTCGCAGAAATGGACGATGTACGACATCATCACAAAAATGCCAACGATCGTCTGGTCTAACTTGAAAAATTCGCCTGATGGCGGCGAAACACGACGCTTCGAAGCAGGCAAACGCTTCGACGGATTATGCAGCCAATTCGATCTCGGACCAGCGATCCTCGAACTCGCAGGCATCGAGCCGCCAGAGAACATGGAAGCGAAGTCCCTGCTCCCGGCTCTGGAAGGCAAGGAGTGGGAAGAACGGGAATACGTCTTCGCCGAGCAAGCGAAAGACGGCATCCTGACCGGCACCGACTTCATGACGATGGTTCGCAGCCGCGATTGGAAACTCGTCCACTTCATCGGTCAGGAAGACGGTCAACTCTTCGACCTCAACAATGATCCAGACGAAATCGATAATCTGTGGAATTCCCCGGAACACCTGGACAAAAAGCGGGAGTTACTAGACGTTCTTCGAGAATGGAGAATGCGCAGCCAGTTGGAATCGAAAGATTTATATGCCCAATGGCGGTAACTGTGGCGATTTGGGTGGCAGAGAGCGAAGCGACAAACTAGCCTGCGCGTCTGGAAAGAGTGAATCAACAAAATATCGTAAGAGGAGATCGGGACGTGGCGGCGGAAAATATTGACGGATCAATGAAACGGATGGCTCTGTTTGCAATTATTGCCTGGGCGATCCTGGGAGTCATCGTCTTGGGCAGCCCTGTGCTACTCATTTACATCGCCATGCACGTCTGCCTGACCGGCGTGTTTCTGTTCTTCTTTCTTCGTAAAGAAAAAGAAGCGCGAGAGATGGGAAGCAAGAAGGAAGAGTAGGGGACCGGGCCGGTTTTACTGTTCTTCAATATCGATCACATCTTTCGGCACCGCATCGACCGGGCCAGAATCGACTTGCACAGAGTCCACGACGAAGACATCCGCTCCGCCGGCTCGGTGGACTCTAACATTCTTTTGGAACCAGGCGAGAACTCTCTTTCGGTACAACGAACGACTTGCTGGGAAAAGTAAACTGAAACCGAAAATGTCGGTCAGGAAACCAGGGGTGAGTAGAAACGCTGCTCCGATGAGAACGAGGATTCCATCGGCGAGTGCCTGACCGGGGACTTGTCCTTGACCCATCTGGGATTGAACCTGACGAATCACGCTCAGCCCCTGTTGCCGCGCGAGTGCGGCGCCAAGGATGCCGGTGACGATGATCGACCCCAATGTCACCAGCAATCCAATCCCGTTCCCCCAAACGGTAGAGATCATCCCATGCACTTGCAGCAGGAGTGCCAGTTCCACAAATGGAACGATCGTGAACAGAAGTATGAGTCGTAATATCATATTTTCATTATTGCGAGTAAAACACTTCTGCCAAGTGACGCGAGTGTTGGAAACACTCACATCCCCATTTAGCGCCGGTGATCCACCAGCGGAATACGTGATGTTGGTATGAACATCGTTCGAAATGCCGGATACCGTTGATGTCTGTTCCCCGCCGAATGATTCACTCTGGAAAAGTGAAAGTGATCGTGATTGCTTCAATTGTCTGAATTGTTACCATTTCATTCATTAATACTTCGTTCTTCTTGCTTCGTTATTGGTGTCTTCTTATGAATTTTCCTCAACCTGTTGAGCGGCTCGTTAATCTGCTTGACCCAGATGCGAATCAAATTTTCAATATGACTGTCGCCGAAGCAACGGAACGCGTCGGCAGTGGTGACGTAAATCAAGTGCGGGGGATCAACGGGCATTTCGCGTTGATTCATAAGGAGGGGCAGTTGATTCGCATGGCTCGGTCGCTCGGGCGACCACTACGATATTTCCTGGCAAAGCGAAGCGAAGGACCATGTCTGGTCGTCGCGGAACGGATGGACGAAATCGCTGAGTTTCTCAACGAAGAAGGTTTGGGCGACCAGTTCCACCCTTCCTACACTCGAATGGTCCCGGCGCACCATGTCACGGAATTAAAACTAATTGGTTGCCCCGATCCGAACCCGGTCAACCGTCGATTTTTTGCACCAGAGCGAAATCGGCTCTCTACGGATCTCGACGTCATCGGCAATAAATACGTCGGTCAACTCGAGAAAGAGTGCAATCAATGGCTGGACCATGTCGGTCCCGAAGAACCGCTCGGAGTTCTCTTCTCTGGTGGGATCGATAGCGGCTCAGTTTTCTTGGTATTGTATCATTTGTTGCTGCAACGCGGCGAAGCTCCGCAGCGGCTCAAAGCGTTCACTCTCTCAGTCGATGGAACAGGCACCGACGAACAACAAGCAGTCGACTTTCTTAATGAACTCGATCTCGGTTTGTTCCTGGAAACGATCACCGTGCCAGCAAAATCCGTTGACTACCAAGAGACGATTCGCGTCATCGAAGATTACAAACCTCTCGATGTTCAAGCAGCGGCGATGGGGCACGCCCTGTGTCGAGGGATTCGCGAGCAGTATCCAGAATGGACCTGGCTCATCGATGGAGATGGTGGCGATGAAAACCTCAAGGATTATCCGATTGAAGCCAATCCGGAACTGACAATTCGTAGCGTCCTCAACAACACGATGCTCTATCAGGAAGGCTGGGGCGTTGACGCCGTCAAGCACTCGCTCACGTATTCCGGTGGTCAGAGCCGAGGCCATATTCGGTCCTGGGCGCCGGCGAGAAAATTTGGCTTCAAAGGCTTCAGCCCGTATGCGCTTCCGAATGTCATTGACGTCGCCGAGGGAATTCC
>JAJDEL010000105.1 GCA_029259835.1 Planctomicrobium sp.
AGATGTCACACTCCTCCAAATATGATCCTTCCCCGTCGCGAGTGTGTAATCTTGAACCGCAGATTGACCTGAGGTGCGTGCAACCTGAAGACGTCCAGGCAGTGGAAGTACGACTCGATTCCCCAAAGCACATGGCGGAACTTGTAGCGGTTCAGGAATTCTGGGAGATCCTTCAATTTGACCAGCGGCATTGATAATCCACAAGCGTGGCTCTGGATTCCCGCAAGCGACAGCGAGTCGATTTCCTGAAATCGACGCACCAACTAAAGGATCAACGAGATCCTGATGAAGTGGAAGCCTGACCGATGCGTTCGTTAAGAATGAACTGCCAGTCAGTTGTCGAGTGCCAATTCTGAATGCATGCCCAGTTTCGTTAATAGCGGCAACATTGACTGTTCCGCCTCCTTGTCCTGTGACGGCTAAGATCTTTCCACCTAGAACGATTTGCCAATCACTGGTCATGTCGCTGGGGTCGGTTCTCGTGTATGTGACCGCATCGGTGAACGGACGTCGTCGGGCATTCAGAAGAAATCCCGAAACCATTTGGAGAGGTTGCGTCGCAATTCCTGGTGCTGAGGGATTACCATCAGGTTGAAGCGAGTCGTTCGTCAATTGCAGTTCATTTAATGAGTCAGTTGCCATCCAGACTTTACCATTGGGACCTGTCAGTAAATTGATACTTTCACCCACTTTTCCTTGACCTTCAAAAATCGGTCCTGCTGTTAACGGTGGCTGTCCTGGATCATCTGAAACAGAAAAGGCATTGATCTTTTCTCCAGTCACCGGAACAAAAAGCGAACGCCCACGTATCACCGGATCGTCGATCACTCTGCCAGTCACGATGGCCGAATCGACCTGTTTGACTGGATTCTTTGGATCCGCAGCGTCAAGTAAGCGCAAGGTTGCGGAATTGGTTTTGTTCTCAATCATCAATACGTATGGCCCCATCGCAAGAAGTGGTGCTTCAATCGAGGCAGGCTGTTGTCCAAGATAAGAAACCTGAACGCATTCAAAAGGTCGTTTGCTTATTGTGTAGCAAACCTCTTCATTCCCTGTAACGAATAGGTATTGATCGTCTCGGAGTTCGACTGGAGAGGAAATCGGTTGCGAAAATGTAAGCTCACCAGCAAGCATGCCGGTCTCAAGATCGACCGCCAACAGACGTCCTGATTCCGTCGAAACGTATATCGTGTTGTCAACGAGAAGCGGACGACCACTGACGAAATCGTCAATCGCCTGCCTCCAAATCAATTGTCCAGTCGTCTGATTGAGCCGAACGAGTTCAAGATGATTTGTATCAAAAAGAATCACACTGGGAAGTTGAGATTCCTGCAAAGGGAAGAATGGAGAATCGAACCCAATCACGCGTCTCCAGACAGGATCACCTGTGACGAAATCAACACCGTAACAGCAATCTTTAGCAATGACGATGGCTGACTTTCCAACGGAGACTTCATCAATCTTTGTCCGTCCGTGAAAACTCAGAGAAAGCGGAACTGCTTCCGAAGGATGATCTTCCACAATTGCTTCAGCATTATTGTCGGCATGAACAACTTTCTTTTGTTCCAGCTCAAGGGCTTTCTTGAAATACTCGACAACTTTCTTATCTGTTTCAAACGTGCTGCGGTCTGTCGGAGATTTTTTAGGATATCGAACCAAGAGGTCGCGACGGGCTTTCAGCGCATCGAGTGGAGACGTTTCTGCCGGGTCTTCGCTCTTGAGGGCGACTTCCATGCGTTCAATGTGTTCTTTATAGACGCCATTCTTAAGGATCGAGGCTTCGGAAGCACGTAATTCTGATTCGATTTGATTGAGAGTTTCCGTCGGGGGGGCATCCTTGGGGGCATACGTATTGAGAATCGTTCGTGCCTCACGTGAAATCTTCAGCAAGGAAGGATCGAAACGTTTGCCTGCCGTCTGAGCGGCCTCAACAGATATTTTCTTTGCATGCGTGACAATCTCAGGGTGTAAAGCTTCAAAGGCGTCTTCCCGATCAGAATTTTCACGAATGAATGCACGCAGTTGAGTTAATCCTTCCTGAAAATTTGGTGTCGCGCTTTCAATTTGCTGCCGAATTTTCGCCAACCCGAGAAGCGTCTTGGCTTCTTCCGTGATTTCTTGACGAGGGTACACGACGATAAAGTTATTGAATTCATTAATTGCGTTTTGGAATTTCCCGTCGTCGTAGACTGCCTTAGCCTGATCGAACACTTGTTGTGTCGTTTGCCTGAATGCCATGAAGTAAAAGATGGCTCCTGACAACATCAGCACAACTGCCCCTCCTGCCAGTCCGAGAACCAACGGTGAGCGTAGGGGATCTTCCTCCCCTGGACGTCGCTGTTGGGACCGCATTGCCTCGCGCATACGAGGGCTGAGTTCATCATCTCGCGGAACGGCATCTGGTTTCGGAGTCGGTTCACTTTTCTTCGATTGAGCAGGAGCTGCGGCCGGTGGTTTCGATTTCGCCGCTGGCTTAGGAGCCGGTTTCGGTTTCTGCTTTTTCTTTTTCGATGGCCGGACTTTCATGCTTTCTTGGCTCTCCGCAGCAAGTGCGGCGAGGCCTTCGGCAATACTTCCACCACCTAAGTCGTCCTCATCCTCAATGAGATCGAGATCGTCTTCAATGATGTCGTCTTCGTTGATTTCATCCACAGCGGGTGTTGCCTTTTGAGAAACCGATTTTGGAAGAGTAGGGACGTCTTCCGAGAGTGGTTTCAAGCCAAGTTCTTTGTTGTCTTCTTCAGGTGTCGGAGTATTCTTCCCGTCTTCCTTCCCACCGCGAAATCGAATGTCGACGGAACCAAATCGAAGGGTGTCTCCCCCTTTTAATGTTGCACGTTGAACCAGGTTTCCGTTGACCTCGATCGGCTCAGTCCCTGCGGCGACGGCCTCATATCCGTCCTTCCCCCAACTAATACGGCAGTGCATGATCTCGACATTATCTTCGTCAATCGTAATATCTGTCGAGGCGTGACTGCCGATGGTCAATGGCTGTCGCTTGGACAGTTTTTTCTGATCCACTTCGCCGGTGATGTGAACGATTTCGAGGAAAGCCATGCGTTAACCTGTTGATCACTTGAGCGACTTAATCGCGAATCCTTGTAGAACAAGGCGTTTAAAATTTTCTGTAATGATTGACGTGTGATGAGATTGAAATGGAGTGAATTTCAATCGTCACCTTTCTTCACTGCCCGACGTATTCTTTGCATTTGAACTTCAATTCCGGCATCGGTGACTGCAACGACAAGGCCGTGTCGCGAGTTTGGATGAACCTCGATGAGCATCTCCGTTTTCCCTTCATTCCCGATCTTCGCTGCGAGGATATCAGCGAGCTCACCAGTTCCTGAAACCGGAACATCGTCGACTCGAAGATTGTTTTCAGCATCAATTTCAACAACAACGGACTCTTCTTCAAGGTCTTCCATGGTGACTGATTGTGCAGCCCCCTCTTCGTCAGGTTCCGGCGGAGCTGTTTCCATAGATTTTTGCATGCTGAACGAGGCAGTAATCATGAAAAAAATCAGCAACAGGAAAGTGACATCCACCATCGGAGTCATATCCATTCCCGAATCGTCAAGTCCGGAATCTCCCAGACTGAAGTCGTCGTCATCTTCTTCTTCGTCGTCTTCAATCCAGAGATTCTTTTTATGAGCCCACTCTGTCTGAATTTCAGCTTCTGAGAGATGAGGCTGCCCAGTGTGTACGATTTCCATCTTTCCCGATTCGTCTTCGTCGGGTTCGAGGCTGGCCTCGAGTTCTTTCGGAACAGGAACGTCAATTCGATGCACACACTCGGGGCATGTCACCATCTTTCCCGCTTTCTTGCGAGTGATGCTGAGTTTCTGCCCGCAATTGGAACATCGAAACACGATGGGCATGAGTTCTCTCTATTCTGCTTTCAATTCAATGTGAAATTTACAGTGTGAAACGTTTGCTTCACGGTGCTAGACACTGAAAATTGTGCCACGATCTATCATTGGAGTGATCTACTACTGTTTGTCCATAACGCCGACATAAAACTTCAGTTCTGCTTCCACTTCGTTTGCAGCCCGCGCGACATCTTCAACGAACCCCGATGCGACATCCGTGTCCGCTTTGATGATGACAAACAGCTTGCCTTCAGCGACTCCCTGCGTGACATAGGCAGTCACTTCTTCGGTCGAGACTGGTCCATTGTCTTTCGTTCCATCCGAGAGATAAATTTCGGGGTCGCCTTCAGTATTGAAGATTGTAAGTGTCGACGCTTTCGAGGTAGGGATTCCATGTCCATGCTTCGCCGGAGGGATGTTGACCGTTGCAGCCTGCTTCATGTTTGAGTTTACCATGAAGAAAA
>JAJDEL010000106.1 GCA_029259835.1 Planctomicrobium sp.
AGTTCCAATCACTATGAAATCGTCCTGTTGCGTTGCGGCTTCGGAAGTCGGAACCGTTTCAGTGGCAATTCGACTGGTCAGTTTTTTCAAGGTCGATTCTGCTTTTTCGATTCGATCCGACCCGGACGATTCAGAGAAATCATGTGCAATCACCCAGCAGCGATCTTGAGTGTGATCCCAGGCAATCACCCAGTCGTAAACGCCGATCACACATGCTGGGATTTGAAATTCATCGTGCGGTGCTCTGGGAAGCCGCTCCCAGCATTGACTGAGGTCGGAGGAAAGCAAGCCAGCGAAGCCACCCTGAAATGGTGGGAGGTCTGGGTGAGTCGGTGCCTGAAATTCCTCTGACCAACATTTCACTTCAGCGAATGGATCAATGCCATATTCAGGGGTTTGTAACAAACTCGTGCGGATTGGCTCTGCAACCAGGAAGGAATACCTTCCGAGTCGTTCGTGGCGGCGAACACTTTCAAACAGGATCAATCCTTCAGTGTCGCTGAAATTTCGGAGAACATCAGGGACCAACGGAGCAGGCGAGACTTCACGATATACAGGAAGTTCAGGCATCTGCACTCCCATCTACTTCTCTCTGCTCTGCTTTTTCGCGTCGTCGACGCTCGTGCGGGCTTTGTTCCGGGATCGTGAGGAATCCCCAGTTCAACGCTTGGTCTTGACGAAACTGCTTTCCCAGCGTGAGCGCTGTCACAGCTTTCGCGAGTTCATAGCCCAGGTAAAACGCATGGCTGAGATCGAGCTTCGAGTCGTGCTGGACGAACTGATCGTAAATTGCAAATGGGTCCGTGCCGATCCAGTATCCGTTTCGGTTCATGACATGAATTTCTCCCCGCTCAACGAAGATGCGATAATTCGGATCGCGAAGATCTGCCGCCATGCGAGTAAGTGCCTCTTCCCCCAACTCCACAGACTTTGAATCGCGGAGCATCACTAACTCTGACGAAACGTGTTTCGGTAACGTTTGATTGTCAATAGCATGCTTCATCAATCGCCGGGCGATATCGAACTCGCGTACTGCCGACCGGCACCAAGGGATCACTTCCGTCGTGAGCACACTCGTCAAAGAAAGTTCCTGACAGATTGCCGCAAGCAGAACATTCAGACCGCCACTGTCAACTTCTGTCATCTCAGTGATGTTTCCGATTCCCATCATAATCGGAATATCGGGAGCACGTTTTCGGGCTTCATAGTACCGGGCGAGCGAAGCCGCGAAACCAAAGCCTATCGGTTCAAGAATCGGATCAATACGATACGAGCAACCAGATTCTTCAAGATGCTCAACGGTCGCCCACATCGTTTCAATTTGGCTGGGATCATCTGGGATCACCACAACTTCCGCACCAATCAAAGAGAGCCACGTAACGTTTGTTGAATTGCAACTCAGCACAAGTTCCGCACCAGCACCGACGGCTGCTTCTACCTCCTTGCGATCAAAGCTATCGATGGAAACACGAAAGCCTTCCTGCCGCAGCGATGAAACAACTTCTCCAACACGGTTCCACGATTCGCCAGGAATGCAACCAATGTCAATCAAATCGGCTCCATCGCGGCGGTAGCGATTCGAGAGTGAGAGAATTTCTTGATCACTCAAACGCGGAGCGTGATTGATTTCCGCGATGATCTCGATGTCGTAGACGTCCAGGTTTGGTGGAGTCTTCCCTTCACGACCAAAGAACTCGGCAAGGTCGATGATATCCTTCGGTCCTCGATAGAACGGTACGCCGAATTGTTCTGAAAGCGGAAAAAGGTCTCCCTGTAACCAACCAGGCACGAAAACACGGTTGTAACCAGTTGGTTCATCGGTCAGCTTTCTGGAGAGCCAGTCTGTGTGCATGAGTGCTGCAACAGAGATTCCGACAACGGTCACATCGGCGGTGAACCCCATGTTTTTGCTGACTTCCGCGACAATACGTCTCGTGATTTCAGCCGCAAGTCGACCCGTGACGAAAAGAATTTTCTCGCCCGGTTGGGGAACGTATTGTTGTTCTACTAAAGGCATTCTCTTGAGCGCATGAAAAAAGCGTAGTTCAATCCACAAAAGTGAGATCGTACCACGCTCTGCAAAATACGCTACAGATCGACCGTCAAAGTTGTTCAGGCAATTTGAAAGATTGAAGAGTTTGCCGGACACTTGAAGTGTCCGGCTAAACACTGCCTCGCCCACTTCACAGCTTCTCTGCACCGGAGATTACCATACCGACGATCTGGGAGTGAGATATGGAGCGATCGGTCGGTATGGTGAGTCGCTGTATCGACGAACGTTATAGATCGACTCAGGATGTTCGTAACCGAGCGGCGGCGCCTGATATTCGGCTCGCGTATACTTTGTAGCCGGAACAAAATCTTCGACGCGGGCTGTTGATTCTTTTTCACAGCAGTCTGGCTTGGCATTCGGAACCGATTCGCGAATTGGAGTCGGAGCGAGTAGTTCTCCCTGATGCCCTTCAGTCGGACAGCAATCCTGCTCGATGATTTTATCTGGTATGCAGTCGTTACACGGCGTTGGCAGAACCTGTCGTTCGATGATCACTTCACCGGCAGGCGGACATCCGTTTTCACATGGAGTTTCGCAAGGGGTCTCACATCCTTCGTAGATTGTTTCGAAATGAATGACCGGTTTCTCACCATCTTCCAGAAATGCTGAGCCAGCCGTGAAGGCTTTGCAACCACTGAAGCCGCTGTAACTGTAAGACTGATTGATCGAGCGGAGGCTGTCTCCGAGGTCTTTATATTCTTCAACTACGGCACCACGAACGTGTGAAATACCAGCAACCATACCGAGCACTCCAAGTGTGCCAACCAAAACGAGTTCAGCGGAAATGATCATTCCACATTCATCTTGCCATAAGGCGGTGACTAAATTTTTCATTGCATTGCTCCACATTGAATCGAGGTCAGCAAACAAGCGAGAGTGTGAAAATCAATCTCCTTCAAAAAAGAAATCGAAAAACCTCGCTCAACCAGGGGCAACGTCTTGCAGTGACGCGTTCAGCTTCTTGCAAGGACATGCCTGCCTTGCGAACTCACCGCTAACACAGCAATGAGCAGAAATTGACCGTCCCCTGGTATTGCGAGGATTCGGGCAGCAAGCTGCCCATGGCGAGGTCTCAGGTCGCCACACACGCTCTCACACGTTCCGGAATGCACGATGCCGCCGTTGCATGCAGTCGGCATCAACACTCTCGGACGCTTTTCTCAATCCATCTCCAATAAGGTTAAAACTGATAGAACCATTGAAATCACTTCAATCGATTCCATCCTGACATTCCCTACAATTGGCACAACCCGTACCACTGGACCTGCGCAGCGTGTCCGGTGCGTCTTCAAAAAGATTGGTAACCAGCTAATATGAATGAGGTTACGCTGAAGAAGAAATTTCCTGCCAACGTCCGAATTTAACGGTTGTGGTGATTATGGCGCTTGTAGTGATGAGCGCGATTCTTACGATTGCGTCAAGATTCTTAAACATAAAGCGACAATGAGAGTGTCTTGCCAACGAGAGAGACAAGTGCATTGGTTGAAGAGAGTTGGCCCGTATTCTTTTCACAAATCAGAAGAACTCTGAAATCGGTTGTCGATTTTCATCGACAAGAAAACGTGGACGGCCCTGCAAATCCGGAGTTTTTGTAGAGTTGACATCAATTCCGAGCGTGTGATACAGCGTGGCGAAGACTTCTTGAATGTGGACTGGTCGGTCAGTGGGCACGCCGCCAGTTTTGTCGGTCGTCCCCAAGACCTGCCCCGGTTTGATACCACCACCCGCCAGGATGATTGACTGTGTATTAGGCCAATGGTCGCGGCCTCCCTTGGGGTTAATGCGAGGCGTGCGACCAAATTCACCAAGGACGACAATACTGGTGTGGTCGAGCAATCCACGTTCGTCGAGGTCTTCCAGAAAGACGGACATCGTCTGATCAAAGAGCGGCAGATACTTCTTGGCGAGGAACTCGATAGTTCCTTCACGATTGGCGTGCCAGTCCCAGGCTCCAAAGGAAATGGTCACGCAACGCACACCAACTTCCACAAGTCGACGTGCGAGAAGGAAATGCTCTGGGCTTTGTGGAGCTCCACCGAAGCTAGCATGGGTTGCTTGTGCCTTACCATATTTCGCACGAACCGCATGATCTTCTTGACTCAAGTCGAGGGCATCGGCAAGAACATTCGAGGTCAACAGTCCGAATGCCTGTTCGT
>JAJDEL010000107.1 GCA_029259835.1 Planctomicrobium sp.
GTCAGAATCAGATGATGGTTGAAGATGCTGTCTTTGAGTGGTCTTCAATTTGTGGTGGTCGTTTTCAATTTCAAAAAGTGCCCATGGAAGTACCCATAGGAAACACCCACACAAAAAAGTCGGGGCGACACGATTTGAACGTGCGACCTACTGTTCCCAAAGAATATCCGATAGCCGCGAGTCTCAAACGTGTTTTGAACGGGTGGCAAATCAGTGATGCACACTGGAGAGCATTTTTGAATGAGTGTTCGCGTTCTGCCTCGTGGAAGTTAGCGTTTTTATTGATGAAAGCCGTTTTCCGCGGGCACAGGAAAGAGCAATCTGCTCTAGTGCCTTGTCAAGGCTTAGAATTGGGGCAGTGCCCGACATAACCCGCTCCGTTGTCGCTCCTTGCAACTTCATCAACCCCTATTTTTAAAGTTGACGCAACACTAGTCCGAGCGAACCAAAAAGACCGACCGAAGAAAACAACTGCATTCTTAATTGTCACTCAGTGCGTCAGCTTTTTCGTACGTTCCCTCAAAGATCTCTCGTGAGACAATCCAGACATCATCAGGGTAATCGACGTTCTTGTCGGCGTCGTTTTTGACGAGATAGTCGTTTGGCTTTCCCGATAAGTTGCCCCAACTCGCGATCACTTCGAACGCGTGGTTGATCTGAGCAGCTTGAACTCCAGCGGCGTCCGGCTTCGGATTGAACTTCTGCCAGCCATCGCCATCGTGCTCCTCAGTTGGCTCATACTTCGCAAAGAGTGTCTTGGCTTTTTGCGGCCAGGTATCGTCGGATTCACCCCGACAGAGGTAGTCACCGATTTGGGCAGATATCTCTCCTTCGAGTGTTGAAACCGTTTGGTCGCTCGAAATTTCTTTCGCCCACAGGCATTTTGTTTTGTGTGCTGAGAACCAAAAATTCGCGTGGTTGACTTCGTCGAGGAGTTCAGTGTTAGGATTGGGTGTCATTTTCGAATTGATTCTCTAGTGATTAAGCTGGTGGAGGGACTTCCGGTTGTCTGTCACGGGACTGGATGACCCAGTCTGCATTTTCGACCAGTGCATCTTCGCCGAGCAGCTTAACAAGTTCAGCCGCCTGCACGTAGTCCTTTTTTCCTACGAGATCAGTCAATCGGTTCTGGGCTGTTGTATATAAAGATCGCATCCACTCGTAGCGTCGTGCCAGAACGGCAAAGGCGGATTTCTCGGAGAATTCATTCAGCATCGCGGTCCCGGCTGCAGCGATGAAGACCAGCACCGCCATAATGTGATTCATGTGGTGCGTTTGCCAATGCACGACGAGCATTGAGACTGCCAGAATGATCGTCGTGTAATAACAAAGTTTAATCGCGAGTTCCCAATTCTCGGCGGTCTCCCGTTTCTTTTTCGCTGATTTCTTGAAGTACTCGAATTGATCCTTGACCCAATGTGTTTTGATCAATTCAAAATTCGTGGTTTGATTTTTCTTTGCGAATCCTTGCTCTTCCAAACTATGTGCCTCGGTGATTAATTGAGCAGATCGTATCGCCTGACGAATCCAGTCAAGTTCACTGCGCATCGTTCGCAGGTAATGATCTGAAACCGTGTAAGGCAGCCCTGCGAGTCTCCAGAAAAACTGCACACGTAGCGATTCGGCGAACGCTCGGTAGTCGACGGATTTATCATGACATTTTTGCCATTGAGCCGCACGGTAAACCATTGCTCCGACAAATAATAAGGAAATGTATGCCACGAGTAACCCCCACGATTCGTCCAGCACATGCGTGTAGAGTTCAAAACAAATCACACCCGCACCGACCGATAGAAACAAGCAGAGCAAAACCCATTTGTTTCTGACCTGATGCTTCATCGTCGCCGCATCTGCAGCGGCATAGAGATTGAGAAGTTTGTGGTGATTCTCGTGTAGCTTTGACTGTTGGTCTTCTGGAATGACCCAGCTTTTGCTTTGGGCGAATTGTTTCTGGAAAGATTTTGATTTGGAACTGACGTCTGCGTTGAACAGGTCATACCAGGTCCACATCTTGTGGTAATACTCTTCGCTTTCCTTCTCGTTCCTCCGTTTATCGGGATACAATTTTTTCAGTTCTACAGGAAATGATGTTGCTTTCGGTTCATCGCGTGGTGTCGTAATGTGACAGACTGGTCCGCATTCGGTTTCATCAAGTGCTTGCTTGGAGGAAGAAAACGGGGCACCGGCTCCCTGATGTTGCCAATGAATCACGCGAGAGGTTCCCCCCTCACGAGCGCGATCCCCATCCCACAACGCAATGAGAATTTGACTGTGCCTGGAAATGTACCTCCCGACTTCCTGGTATTGGGCTGATCTGGCTTGCTCATCAATTGGAATATCACCGGCGTTCACATCATCTGCCAGGGGGATTTCAATGATCTGTTCGGCTTGGTCCAACAACCCATCAAATTCACCTCGCTCACCGGTCCGGTGAATCATTTCTTCACAGAGTTTCCGAGGCCAAGGGAGCGGGACGACGAGTTGAATATCGGCCTGAAATTCTTTATCCCTCTTGAGGTCAAGCACGACCCGAGCCACCAATCGATCCGCTCCGGCGGCGAGAGGGGAGAGTAAAATGAACGGCGTGTGTGGATACTTTTTATGCAAGTCGAAAAAAACTTGCCGCACGTTGTCTCGTAAAGCGGTTAAGTCCCTCTCACACAAACACCGATGTCCCGTGACACCGACGATTAACGGAATTTTTTGTGACATGATGATTGGTCTTTTCTCTGTGAAAACAATGTCCGATTGTTCATTCGTTTATGAAGAATACTTGAGCTCTGAAATTTCTCAAATCAAGTTTGCATTTTGGGGACAGTGGTTTCCTGTGGCAGGTTTGACTATAGAAAATCTGGCATTGGACGGGATGAAAACAGCCACTCCGATTAGAACGTTGCCACAGGACTGTATTGGAGAAGTGAATACCAGTTTGTGTGAAGACTCACGCCGATTGAGAATAAATCTTTCAGTCAAGAATAATCAAACGTTCCGCGAGACGCTTGCCATTCAAATGTTTGAACTGCGAGATCAAAGGACCAAGCGTAACGGCAAAACTCTCGAAATGGACCATGGAATCCAAATGTCAAAACGAATTCCCACGTTTGACCTTTTTTGAACTGTCCGATGTCCTGCTCTAACGGAAAATTCAAAGAGTATTTACGGATCCAAGCTGGCCCATTTCGGTAGGTTGCAGAAAAGTGCCCGCGGTCACCGACGAAAATGAGGTGAGCTCCACTGATCTGTATATTAGAGGCTTCCGAATAATTCAGGACGAATTCAATCAATGACT
>JAJDEL010000108.1 GCA_029259835.1 Planctomicrobium sp.
GCAATTCGCGATAGAGTTCGTCGGAGGTCTGATATCTCTTCTCTGGATTGCGTTTTAGCAGCTTCAGGATAATCGCTTCGAGCTCTGAGGGGATCTCGGGATTGATCGATCTCGGTGCGACCACTTTTCCTTGCTGCACATGCGCGGCGAGTTCGGTTCTGCTGTTGCCATCGAACGCTGGTTGAAGTGTACAAAGCTCGAAGAGTGTTGCCCCAAACGAAAAAAGATCTGTCCGTTCGTTCACAACGCCTTCAAATTGTTCTGGTGCCATATAGCGCAATGTTCCGGCCATGGGACCGCGTTGTTCGGACATCGCTCGTTCTCGTCCTAAAGCAAGACCGAAGTCTGCGACCCAGCCTTTCCCGGAGCGGTCGATCAATAAGTTCGCTGGTTTGATATCTCGATGCAGAGTGCCTTGTTTGTGAGCGTAACGCAGCGCGCCGGCAATTTGTGTTGCAAGCTTTGCAATTTGTAGCCAATTATTGCGTTTGAAGAGACGGCGCTGCGTCGAAATTTCAGTTTGAAAAGGGGTGGTTGTCCCAAAGCCTGCCCCACGATGTTCGGTGATCAGGTCTTCGATATCAACGGCAGAGTCGCCTGTCTTCAGTCGAGTAATCAAGTGATCGAACCCGACACCTTCAATCAGCGGCATCACATAAAAAAAACGTCCGTCCTCTTCGCCAAAACTGAAGACCGGAACGATGTTGGGGTGTTGCAAGCGGGCAGCGGTGCGCGCCTCACGTCGAAACTGTTTACTCCATTTCGAGTGATCTCCGAATTTCCAGGGTAGCAGTTTAACGGCGACGCGCCGTCCAATTGGTTCCTGCTCTGCTTCAAAAATGACTCCCATGCCGCCACGCGCAAATTCGCGAATGATGCGGCAATCTCCTAATTGCTCGATATCAAATTCCTCTGGCATTGGAGTTTTGACAACTTCCAATTCCTTCTCCGACTTCCAATCCTCCATCGCCGCAACCAAAGGGAGAAACTCTCTGAGTTCTGATTCCTCTTTGGGATAGCCTTTCAGGAAATCCTCAAGGTCGATTGTATCGCCGGCACGCAATCGGTCGAGATACTGACTTGCCGCCGCGTCCATTGGATCGCGCGCACCAGATTCTTCACGCTGTGGCAAGCCGATCAAATCGGCTTCGGTCTCATCAGCATTTTCGGAGGAATCTTGCGAGTCAGGCATCGATGGTGCAGGGACGTTAAAAGGCATGAAGAATAAAACGGGATCGACCAAGTCATTTCAACAAATTTGTTGAAATCAGGAAGGCTCCATAAACCCAGGAATTGCTTCCAGGATTTTACGCAATCGCCCGAGTGCACGAACATAGCGCAAACTTGCAGCTTGTTCTGAAATATCGAGTGCTTTGGCGGTTTCGCTGTTCGAGAGTTCTTCGAAATGCCGTAATGCCAATACTTCCCGGTCGAGGTCTCCCATGCCTTCCAGAGCAATATTCAACTGAGTTGCCAGTTCCGCCCGTAACGCTGCCTGAGTCGGCGATGTGAGGTGCCCTAGCAAGTGGTGAGAAAGCGAAAATGATGTCGACTCTGGAGCCCAACCACCTCCAACTTGTCGTTCCCGACTTGCGTCTCGAGATTGCGTCCCAAGATGCCGACGATGTACGTCGATCATCGTTTGATTCACGATCAAACGCAGCCAGATGAAAAAACTTTCCGGGGAATCATGCAGGAAGTATTCGATTCGCTTTTCTGCTGCGAGATACGACTCTTGAAGAACATCATCCGCATCGACGCGACCCAATAATCGTTGATCAAGACGAAAGTTGACGATCCGCCAAAGTCGCTGGCGATGATGCCCGAACAGAATTCCAAGCGCTTGGTGATCGCCACGAATCACACGGTCGACGAGTGATTCAATTTCTTCAGGTTCCAGGGAATCAGACATGGGCAATCACAATCAACACTAAGAGGCACTTCCCGCCATTGTCGCTGCTGTTCAAAAATATGCAATCGATGTGACTGGATTGAGATTGGAACCGTTCACTTCGAATCTATTCAACGCGCCTGACCGATTCGTCTGATTCAATTCCGATCCGAATTCTTTCGTTATGAATCTTGACCAAATAGAGTTCAGTCTCTGCATTCAAGGCGAGTTTTTCACCAACCTCCAGCGTGTGAATGCTATGGCGGTTGGCGCCGTTCGTCACCTTGAATTCAACGTACTTTGCGTGGATCAATATCACTTCAACAAGCAGGCTTTTTCCGATTTGGACACCATCGCTGGTTTCCTGAGTGAGGACTAACATAAAGAGACAGTCCTCGAAGGCATCCCTTAGTGATTGACCGAAAACTCACTGGAGTTCAGGTAGGCCCAGTAGACATCACCGAACGCTTCGTTGTAGGCGAGTTGCGGCGGCATGTTATGTGAAGTTCGCAGGCGGATTTGGTTGCGGAGTGCTTTGCGTATTGCATCCAGTTCTTGCGGAGTGGGATGGCGAGAGAGCGCAGCAAGACAGAGATCCTGAATGTGCTGCGTTTCAGATTTCTCACGATCAGAAACGATCTTTTTGAGAACCTGACCCTGCGTTGGATCGCTGGCTCGTTTGACCAGCTCTCCATTCATCATCATAAGCGTTTGCGGGAGCGAACCATCGAAGGTGCTGACCTCCCCATTTTCTTCGTTGTTTTCTGAGACGAAGAACTGTTGCAGCCATTCTTCGCGCTGTGCGTACGATGAGCCACGGCGACGGATCTCTTCGGTGGAAACACCTCCGGCAATCAACAGCGAGTTGAACAGCTGCTCTGGAGAAAGCGGTTTCACGTACATGCGCGTGAACAGAGGCAAGTCTCCCAGATCAGGTTCGTCGAATTTGTTTTCGGCGATTGATTCGGATGTGAGTTGATAGGCATCGGAAAGACAAATCCATCGAATGAGTCTGCGGACGTTGTAATCAGATTTCACAAACGCACGGGCGAGACCATCGACAAGAGAGGGATGGCTGAATTCGTGGTGTGGACCCATATCGTCAACTTGGCGAGTAAACGCGTGGCCGAAGAAGTGCTTCCAGTTCCGGTTCACAAACGCCTGCGCCAACTGAGGATCGCTTCCAGCGATCAGGAGCTGGGCAAGTTGGTCGCGAAGAGTTGACTCAGGTAACGGCTGAACGTCCACACCAGCATAACGAGGGTAGGCGACCTTCATGACGCCGCGCAAGTCTTCGTAATAGGCAGGTTCAACTTTGAGGGCCTCGGTATCGACAAGTTGGCGAACTCGCTGCCGCTCCCCAGTTTTCTTATCGAGAACCATTTTTTCTTTAACGATTGTTCGCTGGAAGAACGCATTGAATTCCCAAAATTTATCTTGTCCCCAATCTGGAATTGTCGGATGGCGGTGGCACTGAGAGCACTGGATTTGCTGGCAGAGAAAAATACGTGCTGTGATCGCCGTTGCCGGAACAGCTTCGTTATTGAGATGAGCCAGGAGAAAATTTGCCGGTCCAGATTGTACGGCGGAACCTTCCGCGGAAATTAAATCTGCGACCGTACCGGACCAGGGCTTGTTGTTGCCAAATTGCCCTTTCAAATATGTAAAAAGGGCTTCTCGGTCAATGTCTCGATCTCGTGAGCGCCCGACCAGCAGATTCGTCCAGACTGAAGCGAAATTACTAGCAAATCCTCGACTTTCCAGAAGTGAATCCAAGAGTTTGATACGCTTGCTGGCGTCGCTATCGTTAAGAAACAGTTCCAGTTCGTGAAGCGTTGGAATTCTTCCCAGTAAATCAAGGTGAACTCGGCGAACCCATTCACTCTCTGTTGCTCTGGGAGAAGGGGCGACATTGTTTTCGTCCCATTTCGATTGCAACTGGTCGTTGATAAACGCAACGACTTGTAAGTCGGAAGCGGCATCGAAGGGCAGAACGTCTTCTTCTGCAGCGATTGGTTCAACAGGTTGTTCTATGGTGGAATGTTCCGCAATTGTTTTGTTTGGTGGGAGGTGAACTTCGACGACTTCACCCTGAAGTAGATCGTTCTTGGGATCGAGGTTCTCTGAAGTCTCTGGGGTGGGAAGAATTTCCTTTACAATTGATTCAGAATTATCAACCACCGATGGCGACCGAGTGATCCAGACAACAACTGCAAGGAGTGCGGCGGTGCTAAGAATGGCAGCAACCCTGCGGTGCCACGCAATCGGTTTAATGGTCGACTGAATAACGGGCTGGGCCGTGGGGACTGGAAAGTAGTTTTCTAACTCTGCACCATAACCAGCAGCATCCCAATAGAGATGACCATGTAACTGAACGACTTCGTGAAAAAGAGTTTCGCACTCTTCATTACTCAAAATGAGAGACTCCAGTCGCGCAATTTTAGACTCTGAGGAATTCCCTTCCAGGAATTCTTCAACGAGGTTCAAAAAATCACGGCGAGTTTTGGAGTTCATTTTAAGTTTCAAGCGCCATTGTTCGCTGCACACACTCTAGTAATGTTTTTCGGATTCGACCGAGTGATTGATAAACGGAATTCGGTGGGCGTCCGAGAGAACTCGCAAGTTCTTTCCCAGTGACCCCTGGCTGATATCTCTGCTGAATCAATTCCCGATCCTGCGCGTTCAACTTATCTAAACAGCCTTCCAGTGCTTGTTGACGGCGTTCAATTTGCTCAGGTGGGGGACTGAAACTATCTGCGACACGTTGTACGAAATCATCAGAAAATGTCAGTTTGTCACGGTTTCTTTTTTGTCTCCACTTCAATACTTCGTAAACTGCGATTTGACGGACCCAAGCCATGAAATTGGAACCGAGTTCAAACTGCGAACACTTCGACCAAATCACAAGGTTTGTTTCTTGAAGGATCTCTTCAGCAGTTTGTGTATTTCCAGTTTGAGCCAAAATAAATAAGTACAATTGTCGCTGCGCTTTTGTAAAGAGTTGAATGAACTCTTCGCTCGGCGGTGCGTTTGAATCGCTGTTGTTGACTTCGGATGTGTTCATTCAATCTCAAAAAAACAGGGGGCCAGAACGGCCCCCTGAAAATTCACTGACAATATTGCAGTAAACTCAAGGTCTAGCCGATCAAGTCTTGAATTGGCTGACCACCATTCGCAAGCTTCATCGGACGTCCTCGTTTCGAGGTGTGAACAGTGTTGAGCGGAATTCGCAGTGCGTGCGAAACGGTTGCCCAAAGGTCACCGGGCAGGTAGCTCTCACTGACAATTCGGAGTCCATCGGCGTCTGTTTCTCCGACCGCACGACCACCTTGAAGACCGCCACCACCGATCAACGCGGACCAACTTGTGGCCCAGTGATCGCGACCGACATTTTGGTTGATGCGAGGTGTTCGCCCGAACTCACCCATCACAACGATCGTCGTGTGTTCAAGCATTCCACGTTGTTTGAGGTCGCGAACGAGACCAGAAATTCCGGAATCGAGGAGTGGCAACCGCTGGTCTTTCAGTGTGTTGAAGACATCTGTATGCAAATCCCAACTGCCTGGGAATTGCACTTCGATAAACGGAACGCCTGTTTCCACGAGACGGCGAGCCATCAGCAGAGTGTTCCCGAAAGGAGTGCTTCCATACAGTTCACGAACTTCTGCAGATTCTTCCTCAGCGCGGAAGGCACTCATTTGATCAGAGGTCATCAGGTTGACGGCTTTTTTATAGACATCTTTATGAGCCTGACCGACGTCACCACGTCCAGACTTGATGAAGCCATCTTCAATCGTGCTCAACATGCCGAGACGTTGACCAAGCCGTTGCTTGTCCATGCCGCCTGTACTGGCATTCTGGATTTGACCGCGGGCATCAACGACGAAAGGAGCGTGCGACATGCCGAGAAATCCGGAACTCATGCTGCCACCACCGATGGAGACAAACGAAGGAATTTCAAGATTCTTTCGTTTGGTTCCCAGTTCATAACTGGCGACTGAACCGAAAGTTGGGTGGACAACAGTTGGGTTTGGAACATAGCTGGTGTGCATGTAGTACCGACCACGTGTGTGATCAGCTTCACGAGTGCTCAATGAACGAACGACCGAAAGGCTGTCCATTTCCTGAGCGATCTTCGGAAGATGCTCGGAAATTTGTAAATCTCCTTTGGTGCTGATCGGCTTGAATTCACCACCATTTTTGGAACCAGGTTTCAGATCCCACATATCAATTGTCGGTGCTCCCCCACCGAGCCAGACGAGAATACATGCTTTTTGATTGTTTGAAACTTGAGCCGCGTTGGCTTCGAGGTTGGAGAGAAAATGCGTTGCCCCCAGAGTGGTTGCTCCACCGAGAGCGAGGTGATTCATAAAGTGCCGACGAGACATGCCAGCTGGTGTTGAAGTTTTCATCTGAGTTCCTTTTCGTAAGGTGAATGATCGTTAATAAATCGTTTTGAAGTTCCCACCGATGGTCATTGAAGATTGTCAACGATTCCAGTGGGATGAGAGTTAGTGATTCACAATGAATTCATTGGAATTCAACAATGCCCAGTAAACGTCCTGGTAGGCAGCCAGCTTGTTCGGATATTTCCGAATCGCTCCGGAAAGTTGTGACAATTCGTAGCGGCTTGGCAAGCGTCCCAGTGCTGAAACAAACAATGCCTGAATTCGAGCATTATCATTTCGAAATCGAGAGCTGGAGAGGACTGTATGGAGGTAGCCTCCCTTTTCTGCGCTGATCGCTTTTTCCACTAATGGCCCATTCATCATCAGCAGAGCCTGCGGGATGCTGCCGCTAAACAGGGTTGGTTCGTCCTCATCGTTTCCACCGAAGATTCTCAAGAAATCTTGCAACCAGCGTTCCCGTTGCTGCTGAACTTGCTGGAAATTTCCGGCCCCACTTTGGTCGGCGTTTGTGGCAACAAGTAGTGAATCGTACAACTGCTCCGCGTTCATCGTTTTGACGTACATATGGCTGAACAGTGGAACTTCTCCAGCCGACGGTTTATCGAATTCATTCTCTTCATTGAATCGACTCGTCAGGTTGTATGCCTCGGTATTGCAAATCCACTTCACAAGTTGCTTGACGTCGTAACCACTCTTGACGAATTCCTCGCTGAGCCGATCAAGAAGTTCAGGGTGGCTGGCGGGATTGTGAGGTCCCATATCATCGACAGGACGCGTGAATCCGTATCCCATAAAATGCGACCAAGTCCGATTGACCATTGCCTTAGCGACGGTGTGGCTGGGGTCATCATGAGCCATCAAGTTACCAAGTTCTTCCCGACGATTTGGAGCCTCAGGAGAGACTTCTGATTCGAGGTACTTGGGATAGGCAACCTGAACGAGTCCATTTCGCATCTCGTAGTAGACTGGACCAGCAAAGTCACGAAAGACCAGTTCTGAATAATCATCAACATCTCGTCCCGACTCAGGGTCGTATTTGTCGTGATCAATTCGCTGAGTCTGCCTGAGAAAGCTGTTGAACTCCCAGAACTGATTTTGCTTCCATTCGTTAAATGGATGGTTATGGCACTGAGTACATTGCACCTGCATCCCGAGGAGGACTCGCGTCAATTTTGCGGTCGCTTCAACGTGATAGTCTTCGCTACGAATATTTCCTTGTAGTTGGGCTAGAATGAAATTCACTGCCCCGTTTTCTTCGTAATGACCTTCCGCAGTGACGAGGTCGTAAACGATTTCGTTCCAAGGGCGGTTGCGAGCAAAACTCTCCCGAAGAAACTTTCGCATTCCGAGACGACTGGTGCGATCTGGCGTGTTTCGACCGATCAGCAGGTTTGTCCAGATTTCTGTCCAGTTTCTGACATAGTCGGGATTGGCAAGCAACTCGTCGATTTTCTTGGACCGCTTCGTTTTGTCATCCTCGGCGAGGAAGACATCGACTTCTTCTGCTTTGGGGATTCGACCGACAATGTCTAGATAGACCCGGCGGATCCATTCTGCGTCATCTGCGACGGGACTTGCCTTGACTTCGTTGTCGTCCCAGGTTTGACGAATTTGCTGATTTGCGAAATCGATCAACGGATCTGACGATCCGGTTGTGAATTCAGCCTCAGCTTTTTTAGTCTGAGCAGTTGCAACGTCTCCCGTCACTGTCTGCATTAAAAGTGCCAGAACAGCGATGGTCGCAAGTTGTATTGGGTTGCTTCTACGCAACATTAACATCTCCACATATTCAAAAAACAAAACTTCAAAGAACAATCTTCGTTTTGGAAAGATCCAACTCTGTGGCAGAATTTCTTCTCAATTGAAGAACAACCACTCCAATAGAGAAGTCTATTGCCACTTGCGCGGGACGACCCAGCCATTGTGGGCCAATTTCAGGTAATGTTCTACTCTAGTTACCACATACGGATAAAGAATGTTCGTCTCGTTTCGCAATTTTCTGGAAAAAACAGACTGGTACGCTCCGTCAAGGGGATGACGCAACATTATGTCTTCTAAGGTGTTACGCTGTGTCGAGAGTGATGTTCGGTCTGGAAACGAATTCAGCACATTGTCCTTCGAGGATCACGGTGACAATTTCTCCGAATCGACGTGACTGAATCTCTGCGATGGTTTGGGTCTCGTTGAACATCAAGGAGAGCAACAGGCCGTTATCCCAGCGATCGACGGTTCCTCGATCCCCGTCAACGGGCCCGGTGTAATCCAGATACTTCAATCGATGATCTGACGATTTTTCGATACGGAGGCTCGCGGCTAATCGAGGTTCATCCAGAAGTCGCCAGGTCAGGAGTTTGCCTTCAAATTCCAACATGAGGTCCCAGTGAAGGAACGGCCAGTCGTGAGTCAGGATCACAAATTGTGGCATCTGATGATGAGGGAGTCGGAGAAATTGAGAGAGTGACTCGTTGTGTCACAATTTCAAGTTTTAGCCTGGGTAACAGAACGTCATTGAATGATACATGATTCCTATTGGGCAAATGCAATCAGGCGAACATCCGTGGGACGTTCGCCTGATGATTCGTTTCAAAAGATGACAAGGCTCTCTCAGTTTGGTGAGTTGATTACCCGCCGTAGAGACCGCCAAGCGTCTTCAGGATGGCGCTGGACACTGCACTGGGAGTGGAAGCTGTCGCCATATTGTTCACAAGGTCGATCATGACAACACCACAAACAAGGAGTAAGAGGCTAGAGAGGGCTAAGCCAACGAACGTTCCGGCTCCCCAATCTGTCTCGACCATGGGCATTCGCCCCATGCCGCCTCCGTATGATGAATCATCATCTTCGTCGTCAAAGACATCGTCGTCGGCATCAAAAACGTCCAGGTCTCCGTCGTCATCGAATGCGTCGTCTTCAAAGTCGAGGTCGTCATCGTCTTCAGCAAAGGCATCTGACTCCGCGAAATCGTCGTCATCTTCATCCAGGTCGAAGACACCATCGTCAGCGCTGGAATCATCGAGATCAGACATGTCGAGAACACCGGTGTCGTCTGCACCAGAAATGTCGAACGTGTCACTCTCGTCGTCTTCAAGTGGCGGAATTTCAAATTGGGTCTCGGGAACACTATCGTCCGCAACAACGTTCATCATCGGAATGGTGCCTGAGAACTCATCATCTCCTTCGAGTGAAATCCCGCTTTCGTCGTCTGCTTCAAGAGAGATTCCGCTCTCGTCCATTTCCAGTGAAATTCCACTGTCATCTCCGAGATCGAGTGTGATTCCTTCATCATCATCATTGGAACTGAGTTCAATTCCACTGTCAGTGGGGCCTTCGAGTGAGATTCCACTTTCTCCACCGAGCATCAGAGAGCTGTCACCAGAGAGAGATATTCCCGATTCGTCCATGAGGACTGACTGGTCATCGTCACTGAGATCAACAGGAACAGCTTGCTGATCGTCTCCGCTCATCAATGTTACGTCACTGGCATCGTCGTCATTGCCGACAAGTTGAACATCACTGTCGCTGCCAGCATCACTTTCAGCGTTTCCAAGATTGAAGGAAGTGATTGTTTCACTATCCAGCAAGCTGACATCACTGTCGCTATCCCCGGAGGATAAACGGACGTCGCTGTCGCTATCAGAGGCGAGTCTAACGTCGCTGTCGCTTCCAGAAAGATCCATCTCAGGAGCGGTTTCTCCCTGGTCAGCTGGCAGTTCCCCTGAACTGTCCAAGCCCACGAGTCTGACATCACTATCACTATTCTCAAGGTCGATGTCTGGACCGCCTACCAATTGCACGTCACTGTCGCTGTCAGCCAGCGAGTCTGCATCGTCGTCATCGAGGATACTTTCGCTCTCTTCTGGCGAACCTTTGCTGATAATCGTTGGCTGCTCACCAACACTATCGACGTCATCGTCCGCATATAACGGAACTTCAGGGTTTGAATCGGCCATGCGGGTACGTGCTAACGTTTCCACATCGTCGACTTTGAATTTCCAGTTCCCGCGATCTGCAAATCCGCGAATCTCTCCTTGTTCCCTCATTCGCATGAGTTCCAAGGTCGGAACGCTTAAGAGGCTTGCTGCTTCTTCGAGGCTTAAATACTTTTTCGACATCGTAGGCCGACTCCGAATCGTGTCAGTTATTGAGGGGGAACGGAATGAAGAACTTCAATTTCCACCACATCCTCCATGACCTGTGGAAGGTCGAACAAAACAAACCAACAACAATCGTCTGATTCGTCACTCTGCGTGAGCTACGTTCAGGGATTATCAAAAAAGTGCATCAATGACTGTTGTGCTGATTATCAAACCACTTTGGGATATTGTGCGGCTTTGAGGCAGCAAGTTCAACAACGAATCAATGATTTCATCGTGATTTCCTAACCATCCTACGCTTCATTTGACCACTTGCAAACGCAGAGATGATGGTTCCGTACACCCGAGAGAGACTCATTCCCCAGCAACGCCAGTTCACGAACAACCCTTGTAACAGGACCAGCAGGCAACGCTGTACCGATTCATCGGCCCGCCTGCATAATCGGAAAAATCGTTAAAGTCCCGCTGTTTGCCATGCCGATGACTGATACGACGCCACTTCCTCAGTGCGCCTCCCCCGTCTGCGCCAAGTTGAAATTCAAAGGCAGTTTCATGCGTTTTTCAGGCATCTTTCCGGTTCTATTGCTTGTCATTGGTGCAGGTTGCAACAGTTGTCCGAACTACTATGGCCCGGGTCTCGGTGGAAATCCTTACAATTCGTGTATTGGCAATAACGCCATTGCACCGCCTGTTGCTATGGGTGGTCAAAACCGAAGTCATCGCCCGAGTCTGTCGGAACGAAAGCAGTCTCGCGAGTTAAAACGGTGGTACCGGGAGTTGAATGACGAGCCGTCACAGCGTCATGAGGAAGGAGATTACTGCCCGGAATGCCAACGGAAACATCGCAGTCGGCGTCGCTCTGGGTTCAACTCTGGTTCCTACGATGAATGGGCCTACAACGATGAAATGTCCATGGATGGCATGGTTTACGATGGCTACTACGATGGTCAAATTATCGATGGAGCTGTCTTTGACGGAGAATATTCTGCGGAAGGGTATTGCCCGGAATGCCAAGGAGATCAGGGTGGTCACCCCACATTTGTTGAACCGTCACCGGTTCCCACTGGACCTCCTGCTGAACCGACTGCACCTCCAGTTCCGACTGATCCAAACGCAAACTTTGTTCCGCCAAATGAGTATTACTCTCCACCGACACTCATTTCACCAACCTCGACGACACCAATCTCAAGCCCAGTGCGACAAGTCTCAATTCCTCCGGTCGAGCAAATGCTTTACGCTCCACCAGTCCAGGAATAACTGTTGCTGAGCGAGGTTTGCCTAAAAGTTTATTTGCCTTCGAGTGCAAGTGGCTTCAACCTTTGACGAATTTGATCTCGTTTGCCTATGGTCAGGTAGCAGTCGTACTCAAAGACTGTTCCAGGTGTGATGCCAAACACGGCTAACGGAGCCAAATAAGAGCAGGCTCCTTTCTCTCCCAATTCACCAAATCGATAGCAGGTCAATTCCTTCGCTTGAGGGACACAGATCCCCAGGCCAAAATCCTTTCGATTGACATATGCGGCCCAGTTTTTCGGGGTTGAATATCGTTCGTTAGGAAAACCAGGCTGATATTCTTTGACTGACTCTCCCTGACCAATCAATAATGTCTCCAGTGATCGATCAACGAAGAGGGCAGGGATTTCCTGATCGCGCTTGGGGTGACTTTCGGACCCTGTGTAAGTCATTCGAAACTGAATGT
>JAJDEL010000109.1 GCA_029259835.1 Planctomicrobium sp.
CCTTCGGCGTATTTGTTTGTCAGAACAGATCCGGCGACTTCCTGAATCGCAGCACTCGTGTAGTTTTCGGATGCAATTAGCTCAAGTCCTTCGACTTGGCGCACACGTTCTTGTTGTAAGGCATTCCAAATGTCAGGATCAGTATTCTGCAAGGCGGACATTTTCTTCACTCCAGACTATCGTTTCAGTTTGGCAAGTGCGTGTTTTCAGAAAACAGCGAGTTCTTCACAGGTTGACGGACCGAGATTGGTTTTGTTACCAGTCAATGGTGGTTTCAGCCACGGTTTATAGTTTCGCTGAATTCACGAAGCCACCCTCCCGTCAGAGAAACCGAAAAGCGAGAATGAATTTTCGCGAAACAAGTGTTGTCGATCACCAATAAGATCCGAGCCAAAGCTCTCTTCACCCTCAACTCACTGATTGCGATTGAACACTTTTCTTTTCTGGCACTTTGCGTCATAACAGTGGACGTCGATTCTTCAAGCCTTGCTCCGAGTGAATAAATACTCATGCGAATTATCCGCTATTTCTTGATTTCGATTTCAGTTGTTCCAACGGCATTCTTCAGTCATTCCTGTCATTCTCAGGAGCCGAGTATTGAAAATGCTCGACTTGCAATGAAGACCGCCGCGACTTTCTATCGCAAAAGAGTCGCCACGCACGGTGGCTATGTGTATCACTATTCGCCGGATCTCAGTGTGCGCTGGGGAGAAGGTCTTGCCACCACCGATCAAATCTGGATTCAACCCCCTGGGACGCCAACTGTTGGGATCGCGTTTCTCAGTGCCTACAGCGCGACCGGCGATACGTATTATCTCGACGCTGCAAAAGATGCCGCGCATGCTGTTGCCTACGGGCAACTGAAATCAGGTGGCTGGCAAAACTGCCTTGACTTCAATCCGCGCGGGGCGAGAGTCAATCTGTATCGCAATGGCAAAGGTGGTGGGAAAAATAACTCCTCTTTTGATGATGGCCAAACTCAATCCGCGTTACTGTTTTTGATCAAAGCTGATCAAGCATTGAAATTCAAAGATCCCACAATTCACGAAGCCGCTATAACTGGCCTAGAAGCGGTCCTGGCGGCTCAATTTCCGAATGGAGCCTTCCCACAGGTTTTCACTGGACCCGTTCGAACACAATCAAGTGCTCGACCAAGTTATCCTGATTACGACTGGCGCACCGAAGGGCGGATCAAAAATTACTGGGATATGTACACACTCAATGACAACGTGGCAGGTTACATCGCCACCACACTCATTGAAGCTCACACAGTTTACGGAGAGGACAAGTATCTTGATGCTCTCAAAAAACTTGGCGACTTTCTCATTCTGGCTCAAATGCCACAGCCGCAGCCAGGGTGGGCGCAGCAGTACAATTACAAAATGCAGCCGATCTGGGCGCGCAAGTTCGAGCCACCTGGTGTCTCTGGTGATGAAACGCAAGAAGCACTTGAGACTCTTTTGGACATCGTGGAGTACACTGGTGACGCGAAGTATCTCAAGCCGATTCCATCGGCTGTTGTTTGGCTGAAGAAGTCTTTGTTATCCAACGGCGAATTGGCTCGTTACTACGAACTGAAGACAAATCGCCCGTTGTACATGGAGCGTGAAGGTAAAGTGTATTCACTCACGTACGACGACTCGAATCTTCCAAGCCATTACGGCTGGAAAATCGCATCCCGCATCAAAGAGATCGAACAGCGCGTCAAGCGAATCAAACATGGAAAACCATCACCACAAGCCAGTGATGATGAATTTGCCGAAGAGGTGAAAACGATTATCCAATCTCTCGACCAGCAAGGCCGCTGGATCACGGTTTCTCAAGGCGAGCGACTCGTCGGTCAACCGAAGATTCGTGCTGGCATGTCTTACATCAGCAGCGAACGGTTCAGCCAGCATCTCACGACGCTGAGTCAGTGGGTTTCTGAACATTGAAAGTTCCCACTTGTGACCGTCTGGCACGTCCCTTGTCTTGTTGAACGATTGCCATGGCTGTTACCTTGGCGATGTTGCATCACCTCAAGAGACGACTCCACATGACGAAATCCAGTATTCTCTCATTCATCGCGTTTTTGTTGATTACTTCAAAATCGCAAGCTGCCGATGTTGTCGACGCGGCTGCGGCTGCTCCCAGAACAGGATTGGCGCTGATCGACTGGATCATTGTTGCCTTATACGCAACTGGCACAATTTGGCTCGGTTATCACTTTAGTCGAAAGCAGGAATCAACTGAGGAATACTTCGTCGGCAGCGGATCGATGAATCCGATCCTGATCGGAGTCTCTCTATTCGCCACGCTGCTGAGTACGATTTCGTATCTCTCGATGCCTGGCGAAATTCTCGGCAAAGGCCCGGTCTATTTCACCAGCCTGTTCGCCATTCCGTTCATTTTTTATGTCATCAGTTTTTTGTTACTGCCGGTTTACATGAAACAAAAAGTGACAAGTGCCTACGAGTTGCTCGAAGCAAAACTTGGATTAAGCATTCGCCTTTTGGGCGCGTCCATGTTCGTGATTCTGCGCTTGATCTGGATGTCGCTGCTCATCTTTATGACTTCAGAGGCCATGGTTGCAATGATGGGCATTGATGACAAATGGATTCCTCTGGTCGCCTTGGCGACAGGGACTGTGGCTGTGATCTACACATCTCTGGGAGGTCTTCGCGCTGTTGTGATTACGGACGCTCTGCAAACAATTCTTCTCTATGGCGGAGCGCTCACTGTTATTGGGGTGATTAGCTATCGCATGGGAGGATTCGGATGGTTCCCGACTCAATGGGATCCTCAGTGGGATCATCAGCCGATCTTTCCTGAGAGTATTTCAACTCGATTCACAGTGTTCGGTGCAATTTTAGGGAATTTTGTCTGGTACGTGTGCACCGTGGGTGGTGATCAAACATCGGTACAACGATTCATGGCGACGAAAGACGTTCATGCTGCTCGGAAAGCACTTGCAACTCAACTCACTGTGGGGACCATTGTCATGCTCACACTTGGACTGGTTGGCTTCGCACTACTCGGCTACTTCCGAGCAAATCCAGAACTGCTCACCAGCGGTCTTTCACTCGAAGCCGATGCGGATCAAATTTTACCAAACTTCATCGCATTTCATCTTCCTCCTGGAGTTTCAGGGATTGTTGTTGCTGCAATGTTTGCGGCTGCGATGTCGAGTATCGATTCCGGCGTCAACTCAATCACCGCAGTCGTGATGACCGATGGACTGGACCGCTTTGGTTACAAACCTGCAACTGAGGCAGAGCATGTCCGCATTGCTCGCTGGATGGCATTTGGAATCGGACTCTTTGTCGTGATGACCAGTT
>JAJDEL010000110.1 GCA_029259835.1 Planctomicrobium sp.
CCTGGTTTTCGATTTACGAGGACTACGATTCCGTTTTGAAGAAGTACGCCGCCTGGGTGATGACGCTTGGCGATCAGGTCGACATGGTGATCGATCTGCACACGCCTGTGACCGATTATGTTGCCAACAGACGCAAGGCAAATCCAAAATTCACGATGTCGCCAGATGGCGTGCATGTGAATGTTGAAGGCCATTCCGTGCTTGCGAAAGCGATCTTGAAAGCCTGGGGTATCTCGGAGAGTGATGTTCAGGATGCACAGCTTGAGAAGTTGATTCATCAGCGGCAAATGGTGCTGCACAACTCCTGGCTTTCGCATGTCGGTCATCTTCGCCCTGGTGTTAAGGCTGGCTTACCGCTGGAGGAAGCTCAAGCAGAGGCAAAAGAACTGAACTTACAAATTGAAGACAGGTTGACGCGACTTCGCCCAGTCATAGATACCGCCAGCGGGAAAATCCATCACCTTTATTACCCGGCGTCTTCAAAAAAGGGTGAGCTCGCTCTGGCTGCGGATTTCTATCTTTGGATTCCTCCCGAAGTCGAAATGGTCAGGGGCATCATTGTTCATCAACATGGTTGTGGTGACGGTGCATCGAAGGGCGGAGCAACGGCAGCGAACGACTTACACTGGCGGGAACTCGCCAAGAAATGGAACTGTGCCTTGCTTGGGTCGTCTTTTGAAGCGAGAAAAGGGGTCGAGTGCCGCGTCTGGTGCGATGCCCGTCGCGGTTCGGCGGATCGTTTTGTTCAGGCATTGGAGGATTTCTCGAAGAAGACCGGTCATGCAGAGATCGCCGAGGTTCCGTGGTGTCTTTGGGGGCACTCTGGAGGTGGGTTTTGGGCGAGCATCATGCAGGCACTCTATCCACAGCGAATTGTCGCGATCTGGTTACAGTCAGGGCAAGCCTATTCTCGTTGGACCAGCGGAGAAATTCCGGCTCTTGAAGTTCCGGAAGCGGCATATCAGATCCCGGTTGTTGCCTGTCCTGGTGGAAAGGAGAAAGGGCACGAGCGATTTCGTGTCGCCTGGGATGGTTGTCTAGCGATGTTCAAAGCCTATCGAGAACAGAACGCTCCGATTCTCTTTGCTCCTGACCCGAAAACTGGTCACGAATGCGGCGATTCACGGTATTTGGCGATTCCGTTCTTCGATCTCTGTATGGAATTACGACTCCCCGATGCCGAATCCAGCACTCAGCAATTGCGACCGATTGATATGTCGCAAGGTTTTTTAGCAAAGCGTGATGGAAGAGTTCTCCTTCCTGTTTCCATATTTAAAGGTGACCGAACGGATGCGGTCTGGCTTCCAAACCAGGAGTTTGCAACCGCCTGGAAGGTATTCATTGAGACCGGCTCGGTTGGCGACGAAACACCTCCGCCACCTCCAGAAAATGTGGTGATCACGCCAACTCCTGACGGAAAGTCACGAGTGACTTGGAATGCAATTGCTGACCACGAAAGCGGGATTGCTGGTTTCAAAGTGCTCTACAATGGTCAACTGATCGCTCAGCTTCCTGAAAAACCAACCAATCGGTTTGGTCGATCGTTGTTTCAGAAAATGTCGTATCACGACACACCTGAGCAACCGCTTCCGAGGATGAGCAAAGTCGTTGACGCGACCAGCGGAAAGATAGAGGTGATCACCATCAACAGTGCTGGTCTTGAATCAGCACCGAGCGCGGGATCGATAAGGAATAAATAACTAGACGGATCTCGCTGCTACTCGCCAGCTTGAATTGGTTCTGCGGCAGTTGCTGAGGAGCAGAACGACGCTTTCACATACTCACGATTGAGTCGAGCGATGTGTTCGATTGAGACGCCAGCGGGGCAAGCGGCTTCGCATTCGTAGGTGTTACTGCAACCGCCGAAACCTTCGGCGTCCATCTGTGCGACCATGTTTAGCACGCGCTGTGGGCGTTCCGGGTCACCTTGCGGAAGCTGGGCGAGGTGCGAGACTTTTGCGGACGTGAACAACATCGCCGAGGCATTTTTGCAGGCAGCGACACAAGCCCCGCATCCGATGCACGCGGCTGCGTCCATAGCACTCGATTGATCCTGCCGAGGAATCGGGAGGCAATTTGCATCTTGAGCTTGTCCCGTGTTGACGGAAACGTACCCACCGGATTCGATGATGCGATCAAGTGCAGTGCGGTCAACAACGAGATCTTTGACGACTGGGAAAGCGTTTGCACGCCATGGTTCGATGACGATTTTGTCGCCGTTTTTGAAGCGGCGCATGTGCAACTGGCAAGTCGTGGTCTCTTTGTCCGGTCCGTGTGCCTGACCGTTGATCATCAGGCTGCACGTTCCGCAAATTCCTTCACGGCAGTCGTGATCGAAAGCGACCGGTTCGTCACCTTGGGCGATCAGTTGCTCATTCAGGATGTCGAGCATTTCGAGAAACGACATGTGCGGAGAGATGCGACTGATTTTGTAGTCAGCAAACTTTCCTCTCGTCTCGGAATCATCCTGACGCCAAACGCGGAGAGTTAAGGTCAAGTTGTCGTCGGTATCGCTCATGTTTTCGTCAATCCAGAAAGTGGATGTTGATTGAATCGAATGCGTTAAGGGTACGAATTATTTGTAGCTTCGTGTTGATGGCGTCACGGTTTCGAATTTCAAGTCTTCTTTATGTCGAACATCGTCACCATCAGGTGTGTGTTCCCAAGCGGCGACGTGTTGGAAGTGTTCGTCGTCGCGCTTTGCTTCGCCATCTTCGGTCGCGTGCTCTTCACGGAAGTGACCGCCGCAAGATTCTTCTCGGGCCAAGGCGTCTCTGGCGAACAGTTCACCGAATTCCATAAAGTCGGCGACACGTCCAGCGAGTTCAACTTGCTGGTTGAACGAAGCTCCGCTGCCAGGAACGAAAACCTGTTTCCAGAACTGGTCTCGTAATGTATGAATTTGATCAGCAGCAGCACGTAAGCTATCGGCGTTGCGAGCCATTCCGCAGTTGTCCCACATGATTTGACCAAGTTCGCGATGGAAACTTTCGACCGAACGTTTGCCGTTCACGCCGATCAGTTTTTCAACGCGTTCTTTCGCTTCTTGCCGAGTCTGATCAAAATTCGGATGCGCGGTTGTGACTGGTTTGAGAGTTCGGCTGGCGAGGTGGTGTCCGACTGTGTAAGGAGCGACGAAATAACCGTCGGCGAGTCCCTGCATCAGGGCACTCGCTCCGAGGCGGTTCGCACCGTGGTCAGAGAAGTTTTCTTCGCCGAGAACGAAGAGTCCCGGGACGGTACTTTCGAGGTTGTAGTCGACCCACAAGCCACCCATGGTGTAGTGGACCGCGGGGTAAATTCGCATTGGCGTCTTGTAAGGATTCTCGTCGGTAATCTTCTGGTACATATGAAACAGGTTGCCATATTTACTGCGGATGGCATCTTCACCCTGTTCCTGAATAGCTCGCTGGAAGTCGAGATAGACCGACATTCCGGTCTCTCCAGTTCCGAATCCGGCGTCGCAGCGTTCTTTCGCGGCGCGGCTGGCGACATCGCGAGGGACCATATTCCCGAATGCCGGGTAACGGCGTTCGAGGTAGTAGTCGCGGGCGTCTTCGGGAATTTGATCAGGTGAGCGAGAGTCGCCTGATTCTTTTGGAACCCAGACACGACCATCGTTGCGAAGGCTTTCGCTCATCAACGTCAGTTTAGACTGATAGTCACCTTTGACTGGAATACAGGTTGGATGAATTTGCGTGTAGCAGGGGTTCGCGAAGTAGGCACCACGCTTATGGCATCGCCACGCAGCCGTAACGTTGGAACCTTTCGCATTTGTCGACAGGTAGAAGACGTTGCCGTAGCCGCCTGTGCAGAGCAACACGGCGTGTGCGGCATGCGTTTCGAACTCACCCGTTTTCAGGTTTCGACAGACGATTCCACGCGCAACACCGTCGACGTTGACGAGGTCGAGCATTTCCCGTCGTGGGTACATTTTGACTTTGCCTGCACCGACTTGTCGCATGAGACCGCTGTAGGCTCCCAACAACAATTGCTGCCCGGTTTGGCCGCGGCAGTAGAATGTTCGCGAGACCTGTGCACCGCCGAATGTTCGATTGGCGAGGAGGCCACCATATTCACGAGCGAAAGGAACGCCTGATGCGACGCATTGGTCGATGATGCTTGAACTGACTTCGGCGAGGCGATGGACGTTTGCTTCACGTGAACGGAAGTCACCACCTTTGATTGTGTCGTAAAAGAGGCGATGCACTGAGTCGCCATCGTTCGGGTAGTTCTTGGCAGCGTTAATTCCACCTTGTGCAGCAATACTGTGTGCGCGTCGAGGAGAATCCTGGTAGCAGAATGCTTTGACGTTGTATCCAAGTTCGGCGAGCGATGCGGCAGCAGACGCACCCGCCAAGCCGGTACCAACAACAATGATGTCGTACTTGCGCTTGTTGTTCGGGGCAACAAGCTTCATTTCGTTCTTGTGGTTTTGCCACTTATCGGCAAGTGGTCCGCCGGGAACGTTTGAGTTCAACACAGTTTGACTCATCGTCAACTTCCTATCGGGCAATTCTCAGTAAAGTAGTATTGTCAGGACTTGATGTTCAGGAATCGGTGGTCGGTACTCTCAATGGAGAGCAACTCTTGGCTCTGGATGACTTCTTCTAAAACGTCATCAATGACGGGTAGAATTTCGCGAGAATCGGAAAACTGCTGAACCCAACGGCAACGATCCAACCAAAAATTTTGGAGATGATATTGACCGTGGGAGTGTACTTCGGGTGGTTGAATCCAATTGTCTGGCAAGCACTCGCGAGACCATGAGAAACGTGAATTCCAAACGCGACCGAACCGAGAATGTAAATCAAAGCCCTTGTCGAGTTCGTGAGGACAATCCCTACCTTCTGGGCTGAATTCTGACCTTCCAGAAGAACTTCCCAGCCGAATTCAAGTTTGAAGTCTAAAATATGCCAGGCGAGAAAGAAGAGACCAATCATACCGGTGATCATCATTGTGTAATCGGCCGATGACGTGAGCGGCATGGCTCGGTCATCTCGCTTTGTTTCCACAAGCTTGTACGATTTCTTACGAGCGCGGAGATTCTCCATTGTCGTCGTCACTGCCAATGCAATGTTCAGAGCAAACGCCGAAAAGAGCAGCACTTCGGCGATGAGCAGAAACTCTTCGTTGCTGTGCAATTTGTGGGCGTAGTTGTTGTACGCTTCGCCCCCGACATACAGCATTAAATTGCCGGCGAGGTGGACGACCAGGAAGAAGCAAAGGAACAAACCCGTGAATGCCATCACGAATTTTCGTCCTACGGAAGACTTGAGAAAGCCTGTGAGCCAGTTCAATTTCGGCTCCTTCAATTCCAGTGTTTTGGGATTGTTTGATACAACATCGCCGCGAATTCAGTCGCAGAGTGGTGATTCCTCAAGGAACGGTAACCCAGTCTGAGGCCGCAACTTCGGCGAATTATAGGGGATGCGACCGGAGACGCAATCGACTCGCGCCGGGGAACTATTCAGTCTCAGCTTTGAAGTCACCAGCGTCGTACCGTTCCCAAAATTCAGAAGGAGACATCGGTTGGGAAGTTCCTTCGAATGAAGTGTCCAGTGCTTGCAGAGAAGTCATGTTTCGCACGACATCAATTCCTGCCGTGATTTTCTCCGGTGAAAAGATCAGTCGGTTCAACTCCAGTTTGCCCAACGGAGTGAGGTCGGTCACATCGGTTTGCGAGATGTTCAGACGTTTTAGAGAAGTCATTTTCACCAGGGACGAAAGATCGTTGATCGAACTCCCCTGCACGTCGAGACTCACCAATCCATGTTCGGCAATCGGTGCGAGATCCTGCACTTTCGTATTCCGCATCCAGAGCGTTCCGAGCTTCATCGTCTTAACAGTATTAAGGTTCTCAAGCGCCGTGTCGCACAGATTGAGTTCGTCGAGTTGCTTGCCTTCAAGTGGAGAAAGATCCTCAACCGGACAGCCGTTGAGCCAGAGAACTTTCAATGGCGCCGACTTGAGCGGAGAGATATCCTTCACTTTGGCTCCTTCAAAATAAACGTGCGCAAGCTGCGTCATTCCTTCCAGAGCAGAAATGTCAGAGACTTCAGATCGTGTTCCGTCGATGTGTTTGAGTTGCATCCCTTTCAAAGGAGTGAGGTCGGTCACTTTCGTCTCTGCCAGACCAATGTTTTCCAGCAGCATCCCTTCCACAGCTGAGAGATCGGAAATCCGCGTCTGCGAGATATCAAGGATCTTAAGCGGCTGTCCTTTGAGCGGCTCTAGTGTCTTGGCGCCGGTGTTCGTCAGAAGTGCGACCGTAAACTTCTTCCCGACTTTTTCGAAATGAGCGTTCTCGTTCGCTCCCAAAGCCTCGCGAAGCTCATCAGCAGTAAGCATTTTGTCTTCGTCGACAATAGTGTCCGGATCAACGGTCGGCTTGACCGACTCGAACTTCGTTTCAGACGTTCCAGCATTCTCTGAATCCGAGTTCCCGCATCCAGAGATGAAAAAGCCAATAAGAGTCAGTATGGCAGCTGTGTTTGAAGAGTTGTGATTCAACAAGAGTGATTCCTTGAATTGAATGAAAAAGTCATTGGTGGCGCACTTTTTGTGAGGGTTGAAAGAATACATTACTTACGCTTGATCACGCCAGATTGCAAATCTTTGACGACCTCGGCAAGGATGGCTGCGTCGCGCTTCTCAACGACGTGTGCCACACGGCTCTTCGGAACTCCGAGCCGCAACATTGTTTCTTCGGCGGACTTCCAGAGCTTCTCGATTTGTTTCGCTCCAGTCGCCAGATACAAACTGGTCACCAACTCACCGAGCCGCTGCTCGTCGATCTGTTCCCGGTTATCGTAATACCGGGAGATGACTTTTTTCTGATAGTTGGAGTAATCTTTTGCCATGTCCGTCTCGTCAAATATCATGAAATAAGAATTGATTGTAGCGGAAAGACTCTCTGTTTGAAGTGGACAGCCAAAACTGCGCGGAACCACCAGCGGGCGCCTGCGTTCGTTGATCGAAACTCCACAGATGCGACTGGAGACGCCTTCCATTTAGCACCCGGTGATCCACCGAGGGAAAGAAACGCTTGGGCATCCATTCTACATCAAAGTCCGAACTCATCGTACTCATTGAGGATTCCCAGACTGGATTGCTCGGGGCAAGTCAGAGACACCCGGACCTGGGTGAATCTCCTCAAGTTAAATGGAATTTGTCTTGATCGCGTCTCACGCTGGCTTCGAAAGCCCACGAGTGATGTTGGTGGTGTTTAGAGTTGATACTATGCTGTACTCCCTTGATCCTTAAAAACACGAAGGAAACCTTGTGAGTCAGCAGCCTGAAGAGAATTGGCAAGCGGCGATTGACCGGTCGGTCGATGCACGTTTTGACGAAATTCGAGAGGTCCGTCGGCATTTGCATCAGCATCCGGAACCGAGTGGTGAGGAGTTTCGGACGACTCTTTATCTGCAAGAGAAGTTCAAAGAGTACAACTTAAAAATCAAAACCGGACCGGAACATCGGGGGTTGATTGTCGATAATCCTGGTGCGAGCGCAGCAAAGGTCGGGATGCGGGCGGATATCGATGCCTTGCGACTTCAGGATCAGAAACAGGCGTCCTATTGCAGCAAAATCGACGGCATCATGCACGCCTGTGGACATGATGCACACACGGCAACGGTCTTCGGTGCGGTGTTGGCATTACTCGATATCGAGAAGTGGGGACTGGTCGACGCGATTCCGTGGCGAGCGATCTTTCAGCCTGCCGAGGAGACGAACAAAGGCGCATTGCAAATGCTTGAAGCAGGCGCCGTCGACGGGCTGAAGGCGCTGCTGAGCTTGCACATGGACCCATCTCGGAAAGTCGGCACAATTGGCGTTCGCCCAAACGAATTCACCGCAGATTGCAGTGAACTGGAAATCGAAGTCGTTGGGCGTGGAGCACATGCGGCTCGACCACATGAAGCTTGTGATCCAATCGCGGCGACGGCTCAGCTGATTAGTTCGATCTTCCTGTTTATCCCGCGCGGCACCGATTCGCAAGAACCGGTTGTCGTCAGCTTTGGGCAGATCATTGCCGGAGATAGCCCGAATGTGATTCCAGATCGCGTGCTTGTGCGGGGGACGTTGCGAACGCTGCGAAGCGAAGTCACCAGAAGTACGATCATGCACCTGGAACGTCTCGCCAGAGGTGTCGCGGAGGCATCCGGCACAACGATTCATGTCCGGCACAAATCAGGCCCCCCGGCTGTTCACAATGATTCCACTTTAACGAGCATTATCAAGAAGGCAGCGACCGAGATTCTCGGACCAGATCGTGTTCAAACGATTGAAAGGCCAAGCATGGGGGGAGAGGACTTCGCGAATTATCTCGAAAAAGTAGATGGAGCGATGTTCCGTTTAGGCTGTGCCAAAGACGAATCAACCTCCGCTCCGTTACATTCCCCGTTGTTTGATGTTGAAGAAAAGTCCCTCGTGATTGGTGCAAAAATTCTCGCGCGTAGCGTGGTGGTGCGTTCGCAGTTGTCATTGCAGTGAAAATCATCTGGTGCAATCGAGACCAGAAGTGCTATTCTGATTTGCGAATGAACCTTCGAGCCATGGAGTTATCGTAAATGTCCAGGAAGATACACTTCTCGCAGAGTCCCGGCCCATCCCTGGGTGTTGAGCTTGAATTGGCACTAGTTGACCGAGAGACAGGAGCGTTGAGGTCCGCTTGCCCAGCGATCTTGGATGCTCTCTCCGAGGAAGATCGCAGTACCGTCAAACCGGAATTGATGGAATGCTATGTCGAAATTAACACGGATGTGTGTCAAACAGTCGGCGAAGCCAGTGATCAACTTCGCAAGCAATTAAAAACATTAGAGTCCGCTGCTGATTCAGTTGGCATTGGATTGCTCTGGTCGGCAACGCACCCGTTTTCTTCCTGGCAGGATCAACACGTCAGTAATAAAGAACGATACAACCGCCTTGTAAATATGTTGCAGGACACGGCTCGGCAATTAATTACGTTTGGCCTGCATGTGCATGTTGGCGTCGATTCTGGTGATAAGGCGGTGATGATTTGTGACCGCATCCTCAAGCACCTGCCGGTCCTTCTTGCCGCGAGTTCAAACAGTCCGTATTGGGAAGGTCGCAACACCGGATTATGCTCTTGGCGCACGAAGGTTATGGAAGGTCTACCAACGGCAGGCTTGCCGCCATTCATGAGGAACTGGAGCGAGTACGCCTGGCTTATCAATCACTTAATCGACACAGGCTTTATAGAAACGATCCGCGAAATCTGGTGGGATGTCCGTCCGCATCACAACTTCGGAACTGTTGAAGTTCGCATCTGCGACATGCCAGGTCGTCTTGACGACGCAATGGGGTTGGTTGCATTCATTCACTGTCTGGTGAAGCGACTCTCCGATTCAATTGATGACGGGTTATATCAGCATGATTGTCATCCGATGTTGGTCCGTCAAAACAAATGGCGTGCGGCGCGTTACGGTCTCGATGCGGAACTCGTCGATAGCGTCTCTCATCAACTCGTGCCTGCCCGAGAATTCATCAGTACCATGTGTGACAGGTTCGGTGAGACAGCAGTGGATCTCAATTGCGTTGATGAACTCAAAGAGATGAAACGCTTCACGACTGAACAGACCTGGGCGCAACGCCAGATCGAGCAACTCAATCACTGTGGTGATCCAGCAGCCATGGTGAAATGGATGGTCGACCAGTCGCGAATCACAACGTAACGAAGTTTTCAGTAAATCGTTTTTGTTGCTCAGGAAACCATGATAACCGAGTTGTTAGGCACAGGTGTCGGTCTTGTTGGATGTGCAGGGTACTTCAGTGCGAGGTACGCTTGGTGGCGACCGGCGGTGGATTGGTCGGCGGCACGTGTTTTGATGTATCACATGGTGAGGCCGCACCGGTCCAAAGCTCGATTTAACAAGCTTCGAGTTCCACCAGAATTATTTGAGAAACAATTGGCATGGCTCAAGGAGCGTGAGTTTAATTTTATATTTGCCAGCGAGCTTTTCGATGCAGAGTCGCTGCCTCAGCGAACTGTTTGCCTGACGTTTGACGATGGCTTTGCAGACAATTTGTTAAATGCCGATCCTCTACTTGAAAAGTTTGATGCTTGTGCCACGCTGTATCTTGTCATTGATCGAGATGGCGGTTGGTCGAGTAAAAAGAAAGCTCATCATGCTGATGATGAACTTGCCGACGAACCGAAACTCAGCGACGAACAAGTCGCCGGGATGGTCGCCTCCGGTCGCTGGGAACTTGGTGGGCATAGCATGACTCATGCAAATCTTGCCGCAATTGATGATGAATCTGCCCAAGATGAAATCGCTAATTCGCGCATTGAATTGGAATCGCGATTCGGTATTCCACCTGTCACGTTTGCATATCCGTTTGGAATCTACGAACAGCGCCATGCGAGAATGGTGGAGGAAGCAGGTTTTCGCGGAGCCGTTACAACGGAACCGGGTGTCGAGCCTCTGCCGTATGCGGACGCGATGCAAATCCCGAGAATCAAAGTCTCCGGTACAGAGGGTCTCTTTGCATTTTCGATGCGAATGCGCGGCGGCAAACGTGGCTTGTTAAAATGATTTCTTCTAGAGAAGACGACAACTTAATGCCCCGCTTCTTCATTCTTATTTATGGCATCGTTTCTTTCCTCATCGCTCTTGGTGGCCTGTTCTACTTTGTGTTGTTACTGGGTGATCGGGAGATTCATTCCAATCCCGTACCTGCCAGACCGCTCGCGACTGCGATTCTCGTGAATATCTCTTTGATGACTCTGTTTGGCTTGCAGCATTCCATCATGGCTCGACTGTGGTTCAAGGACTTTTTGACGAAGTTGATCCCGTCTGTGATGGAGCGTAGTACATACGTTCTACTCTCTGGCGTCGTCATGTTTGTGATGTCCTATTTCTGGCAGAACATAGAAGAGATCGCCTGGCAGATCGAACATCCAGCGGCGCGAGCGGGAGTGACTGCTTTTCAAATGTCTGGCTGGGGACTGTTGGTTTTGGCAGCGTCGCAGGTGAACCCGCTTGAGTTGATGGGGCTGCAACAGGTCTATTTTCACTTCATCGGAAAGCCAGAACCGGACGCAGAATTTACAGAGAAATTTCCCTACAGACTCGTTCGCCATCCAATTCAGTTGGGTGTCATCATCGGAATCTGGGCAGCACCGACGATGTCCATGTCGCACTTGTTGCTCTCTGCGTCGATGACTCTCTACATTTTTATTGGTCTCTATTTCGAAGAAAAAGAACTGGTAAAATTATTCGGAGAGACGTACAGAGAGTATCAACGACGTGTTCCACTGGTTCTCCCGTTTTTGAAACGCAAAAACCGCTTCAAAGCTTCAGAATACTAAAACTGCAAATCGAGCGATTTAGTTATAGGTGACGAACTGGTGTAGAATGTCTATCCTTACCGTATCCAAATGACTTTTCTCTCCTGCTTCGGAGCCTGATGATGTTGAATTTTCACTGCTTGTCCAAAACTGCCACGCTCGCAATCTGCTTGGGTGTCGTCGCTTCTCTTTCCTCGACCCTCTCGGCGGAAGAGAAGAAGGAAAAACCAGTCGCCGCTCCGAAAGGAAAAGTGCATCAGCTGTTCGATGGCAAAACTCTGAAGAACTGGAAAGTGACTGACTTCGGTGGGCAAGGGGATGTTCTCGTCGAAAAAGGTCAGTTGATTCTTGAGCCAGGTGAGCCAATTACAGGCATTCACTGGGTCGGAAAAGAACTTCCCAAGGTCAATTACGAAATTTCTTTTGACGCTCAACGTGTTGATGGGAATGATTTCTTCTGTGCTTTAACGTTTCCAGTCAAAGAGAAGCCGTGCAGTCTGATTCTCGGAGGCTGGGGTGGGAGTTTGATTGGGCTTTCGAATATCAACGACTTCGATGCCTCAGAAAATGACACGACCGACTATTACTCTTTCGAGAATGAAAAGTGGTACAAGATCCGGCTTCGAGTCGACGATAAATTGATTCGAGCCTGGATCGACGACCAACTCATCGCCAAGGTTGACCATACTGAAAACCGAATTTCGATCCGCATCGAAATGGAACTTTCCAAGCCGGTTGGTCTGGCAACATTTCAAACAACCGGAGCGGTGAAAAACTTCAAGATGACCGAATTGAAACCAGCAAAAAAGAAAGTGAAGATCAACCAGAAAGTGAAGGCAGCCAAGTGACACAGATGACCATTCGCGCAGTCGTCTTTGACATGGACGGCCTG
>JAJDEL010000012.1 GCA_029259835.1 Planctomicrobium sp.
CATTCGGATCGATATTGAGCGGAACCCCATCGTACTGCGGTCCTAAGTAATTCGCTCGGTGTGCTTCCTTGCCACCACAACAATCGGCAAGCGGTGTTCCCATCACAACGAACGATGGCAGGTTTTCGTTGAGCGAACCGAGACCGTAATTCGCCCACGCTCCGATTGTCGGAAAGAAACCATCAATGCGGTGCCGCCCAGTATGAAACTGAATCTGCGCACCATGATTGCTGTCTTCAGTCCACATCGAACGGACCAGACAGAGGTCGTCAGCAGAGTCACCCACGTTCGGCCACCAGTCGCTAATTTCGAGACCACTCTCACCACGTTGTTTGTAGCCGACTTGAAGTGGATACAACTCGTTGCGAATAAATCCGTTATTCGGATCAAATGCAACGACGCGCTCGTTTTCCAGATAAGGAGAGTTCAACACTTCTTTGAAAGGCGTCTCCTCAACCGTTTTACCAGCATACTTATTCAGCATCGGCTTCGGGTCGAACGATTCCATATGGCTGGTTCCACCGATCATGAACAGCCAGATCACGCTCTTCGCTTTCGGAGCAATCTGCGTCAGTTTGTCAGCAATCTTTTCGTCCGCCCGAGCGTCATCAGTGAGCATTGAGGCGAAAGCAATGCTGCCAAAACCCATCCCCATGTCAGACAAAAAAGCTCGACGCGTCGAGTTGTTCATTTCCATCGCATTGTCTCTATCGTACTGAAGTGAAGTCGTTATGGTTCATGAGAACGTGGATCAGGTTTTCGCAAGCGCGTATCGCTGGGTCCGCTGCTGGCTCCACCTTTGTTTTCACATTGCCTTCAACTTTGGTGAGATTGTCTTGTTTTGACAGTAATTTTTCTTGAGATTGCAGGAACCGCTGACAGGCGGTCATTTCATCATTGCTCGGTTCACGACTGAGCAGCGTCAAGAAACTTTGATTGATGAATGCCCGTGGTTCGGAATGAGTTTTATTGATGTCCGCTGCCAGACTGCGAGCGGCAGAGATTGAAAGCTGACTGTTTGAAAGAGCAAGCGCCTGTTGCGGGATAATGCTCGGTGAGCGGCGATAGCATTCGTTCGGACTGGCGGCGTCGAAGATCGTCATCATCAACATTTGCTTTTCGTAAGCATGGCGAAAATAAACGCTGCGGCGGAGGACGTTCTCTCCTTCAGAAAAATCGATATCAGGACCGCTCATTGTCATGTCGAGCTGATTGGAAACGTGCAATACGCTATCGCGAATAATCTCTGACTCCAGACGTTGCACATTCGCTCGCCAATAGTAGTGGTTGTCAGGATCAATGCTGTTGTTGTGTGCCAGGAGTTCTTTCGATGCCGCAGACGCCTGTTGATAAGTCTGTGAAGTCAGGATCAGGCGATGAATGTGCTTCATGCTCCAATCACTCTCAACGAGTTCACTCGCCAACCAATCAAGAAGATCATGATGCAGCGGTTGAGGTGAACGCATTCCAAAATCGAACACGTTATCAACGAGTGGGGTTCCAAAGTGGCGGAGCCAAATATGATTCACAGTGACGCGAGCCGTCAACGGGTTATCGCGGTGGACAATCCAGTTCGCCAACGCCAAGCGTCGACCAGTACTCTGCTGCGGATGCACCGCACCGACCGAATTGTACTTGGCATCCGTCTTTGAGAGTTCAACTTGTTTTTTTGCTATCTCGGTTCTTGCGGCGATAAATTCTTTCTGTGCTTTATCGATAGCCGCTATCTTCTTGCCAGCGTTTTTCTCGTCACTTGACCTTGCGGAATCTAACGCTCGCCATTTCTGAAACGTCGTCGAACGTGCGGCAGACCAGTTGGCGAGACGCTCTGCTTTCGCGGCGGTCTTTACTAACTGATCGAGTTCTTCTTGATTTTTCTTCTCGGCAGGTAAAAACTTCGTACGGTCTGCTGCGTATCGAGCACGTAGTGACGCGAGTTTAGTTTTCGCCGCCGCGTTTTTCACAATGGCGAGTTGATGTTCATCTGAAAGTTTCTCCGGAAGAGAAGGTGACGGTGGCCCAGTGAATGCTTTGTCGTTCTTTGCTGTCTGAGCCAAAGTGAACTTGCCGAGTGCCGCAGCTGTTTTCTTGTACGCTGCCTCCAGTCTGGCGATGTCTTCTTGTTGAATTTTCTCACTCAAAGCGGGGAAGAATCCCTTCACGGGAAGGCCAACCGGCTGAACTTCGAAAGGCAATCCGAGAATCTCAACAACGCCAGCGGCAAGCGGGTTTTCTTTATCTGGATGCTTTTCGTCTCCGCGTCTGTAGAGAAAAGTTTCTATGGCGGGTTCTTTATCGAAGACTCGGGCGATGCCATCCTTCGTGATGTTTGCCTGCCCGGGCAGGCGGTCTGTTCGCACGTTGTGAGGTTCGAAGATCGCCCGAAACGTGTAATACTCCTGCTGCGCGATCGGGTCGAACTTGTGATCATGACAGCGAGCGCAATTGATCGTCATGCCAAGAAACGCTTTCGCCGTGTGTTCCACAGTCGCGTCGAGCCAGATGTTTCGATTGCTGTTATGAAAGTTACGTGCCAAAAATCCGGTTGCCCGCAGAATCTCAGGGTCAAGCGGAGCAACTTCGTCACCGGCAAGCATTTCGACAATCATCCGGTCGTAGCTTTTGTCTTCATTGAGCGATTCGATAATCCAGTCACGCCAACGCCAAATGTGCCGTTGGCTGCCGCGCACGGCCTGCTTGTATCCGTTCCAGTCACTGTATCGCCAAACATCCATCCAGTGTCGCCCCCAGCGTTCCCCGTACTGCGGACTATCGAGCAACTGATTCACGACAGATTCGTACGCCTCTTGTGAATGATTCGCCGCGAATGCTTCAAGTTGTTTGATTGTCGGTGGCAATCCAACTACGTCTAATGAAACACGTCTGAGGAGTGTCTCTGGATTTGTTCGAGCGACAGCTTTTAAATTTTGTTCAGCCTGTTGCTTTGCGAGGAAACGGTCAATCGGGTGTGTCGACTTTCCATTCTCAGCACTCGGAGCTTTCGGGCGAACGATTTTCTGGTAGGCCCAGTGTTCGTCCGGTGTCGGTAGAGGTTCTTCATCTTCGGGTGCAGGCATCCCCAGGCGGACCCATTCACGGAGTAATTTGACCTGCTTCGGCGTCAGAGCTTCGCCCTCACCTTCGGGAGGCATGCGTTCATCAATCGATGAGGTTACACGTTCAATGAGCAAACTCTTCTCTGGGTGTCCGGAAATTGCGACTGGTTCCAGCCCTTCCTCACGAGCAATAAACTTGGCAGCATCGAGACGCAAGTCTGCTTCTTGTTTTACTGGCCCGTGACAACTGACGCACTTCTCCACGAACATCGGTTTGATGTCCCGAAGATAATCGATGTCCTCGCCATACGTGAATGTTGGCAGAAGAGTCACAATCACGAAAAGTTTAACAAGGTAAGAATTCATCGCAGGTGGGCATTCGTCAAATGAATGAATGTCAGGTGGGAACGAGTTTAAGTCTATCACCGAATCTAGCGAAATTGAACCACAAACATGATTCCCTGATCAAAGTGAGCTAAACATGACCTTCACAAGGATTTATCGCTTTACAGCATTCGCGGATAACTTCCACGCGTTGAATCAAGTCCTCATTTCGCGATTTGCACAACTGGCAAGTAACGACATCCTGCGCGACACTCGCGACTATTTTCAAAGATGCAGCTTGACAGAATCCGATCAAACAACGATGGTCCCCACCCGTGAGTGGCGAAGTGTGACTCACCAAAGTTGAAGTCCAAATAACACATCGAAACAAACCCTTTCGCAATCATGTTTGGCCAGAGGATCAACCCATAGCGTGGGCCGCGATCACTGAAAGGTGTGTGCTTGCACAACCTGGTCGCCGTCCTTCTCGCAGCAGTTCCTGACTGCCTTAAACAAGCGGAGGGTTTGACTTACAAGACCGCCGTTCGAAGTGATTCGAACGGCGGTCTTTTTTGTTTCAAGAATACTCACGCTTTGCCACACACTTGAAGTGTGCGGCGGAACAAAAGTACTCGACGTTTTCGTTGTTTGCTATTCAAATCGAAGAAAACCGAACAGCGGTGGAACCGGCTTTTCACCGCCTGAGTTGGTCCAGCTTTGCACTCCCACGCCCGGCATCACGCGCGTCACGCCCATGGCCCAGATGTTTTGTGGACCAAGCTGAGAAGGCAGCAGTTCTTCGATCGGAATTGCAATTTCAATGGACCACGAATTGACAGCCTGCTCGCTGGCGACGAACCATTCCGGGTTGTACCCCCATGCATCCCAACACGCCTCGCGTGTCCATCCGCGTTGATCAATGTCGAACCGATAATACGTCGCGTAGTCACGATCAACATCAAATTGAATTGTCAGGTAATCGTGCTTGCCGAGATCAGCGTCGCGCGGTCGTCCGGCAAGTTGCGTCGGAGCGTATTTCAGATTTTTATTCTTGGGAACACGCGCTGAAACGTAAAGATACTCATCATCTCGGCAAAACATGACAATTGGCTGCGGTTCGATGTATTCAACACGACCACCGAGATTCTGTTCCGTCCCCACGTACAGGTCTTTCTGGGAATTTTCTGTCAATTTCAACTCGCTGGCTTCGGACCAGCAAGCGTCGATGAGACGACCATCCAGAACTGGCGGAATTTTCGTCGTTCGACACGATACGACAGGTTTGGGTGAGAGCGCTCCCGGTCGTAGTAAGTAAGTTTCGCCTTTCGCAGCGACGTGCCAAGGGTCATCATCGTTGAGTCGTTGCAGATAGCGACCATAGATTTTATCGGCTTGTCGTGACTCTTTGCGACGACGCAGCAACGCAGCTACGACAAACTGCATTTCATCATCTTCAAACAACCGTGGGTAAGCGGCGGAGAGATCGTTAACGATTTTCGCCGCGATTCCATGCCAGCGACGGAGTTGCAAATCATGCTGGCTCGCGCCTGCTGTCGCTCCATTCAGCACTCCTGGTGAATCCCCAAGAACAGGGATCAGGGGAGTTGAATTGGTATCTACACCATCATGCAACAACTGGACTTCGTTCAGGAATCCGGTCTGAGTGACATTTCGACCAGCAATTTCGAGTGCTTTATGAAAATTTGCCTGCACGAGAGATTTGTCTACTTCAATGTGCGAGTTGCTGGCGTTCATGGCTCTCAATCGCTGCCAGTTCATTTCTGCGCTCGTCGAGAATTCGACCAGCCAGAGCATTGCTTCCAGAGCTTCCGATTGCTCTGGGTAGTTGATAATGAGTTCCGAATACGTCTCCTCTGCCAGCCTCCATTGCCCTTGCTTTCGATGCTTCATTGCCATCTCCGCCAATTGGCGGGCGGCTTGACCATTGGTGAGCGGTTTGAGCATTTCACGAAGCTGAGCAAGAAGTTGTGCCCCATGTTCAGGGCTATCGACCATTCGCTGACTGAGAGCCGTCAACGTGCGGCGATATTTTGATTGCTCAATGAGCCGGTCAAGGTCGATGGATCTCAGCGTAGGGACAGCGCGACGGGCTTCGGAGTCGATTCCGATTTTCAAATCTCCAAAGATGCTCGCCTTGGAGAGTTGAGAATTCGGGGAAGTGTAAAGAACTTCATACCCTCGTGCGGCAACCGTTTCTTCTGCATCTTCGAACATGCGGGATGCAGCCTGCAGCGTCGCAAGGTCGAGAGTCGTTTCGAGATGTGGCAGGATTTCAAACGGCTGTTGCAAAATCGATCCGCTTCGCCCGACCGCTCGTTCCATCACCACTTTCTGAACATTCCAGGGAGTCAGTCCGATGCTAAGCTGTTCGGGAAACTTGGATGGATCACTCGCTTGAGCGACCGCTTCTGGAAGTGTTTGATGAATGAGCTTCGTAACCGCATCGTCTGATGGAGGTTCGTCGAGCAGAATGACATCCGGCTTCCAGGTTCGAATTTGCGCAACAAGAGTTCCCAGTAAGACTTCCGGCAAGCGTCGATCTGTCAGTTTCGACCATTCCTCGACTAGCTTCGTCTCATCCCGGTCGAGACCGGGAATCGTCACTGGGAGACGCCAGTCAATCGTCGCCAAATTGCCGCCTGCAATTTGAACTGACTGTTCGAACCGCACACGATTCTCACTGGAAAAATGTGAATCGACTCCAATATCACGACGCGTCGTCAGCATGACCGCCGAGCGATATCCAGCCTCCCGGGACCATCGTGTGAGAAAGCTATATGGAACGCGCGTCGCATGTCCATGAACCGCCCAAACCGCCAGGCGTCGGTTTCTTCCGCGCGTGTCGCGCCATGTTCTACCACCATCATTCGTCATACAAATTCGGCCAAAAACGCCGGCGGCGACTCCGTGTTGATCATCACTAAAGAAAATCGTTTTCAGCGGTGCCGAACCACCTGTCAGTTGCTTCTCCCAACTCTGCCCATTGTCGGGTGAATGCCAGACAACCGACCCTGGTGTTCCTGCAATCCAGACGTGTCCATTTCGTTGGGCGACACATTCGAAGTTTGTAAAATCGTCCAGCGATTTCGGAAGCGAAGTCGGCGGAAACGACCAGGTAACTCCCCGGTTTTGGCTCGTCAACATCAAAGCCCCGTCGCCAACCATCCAGCACCGACCGGTTGCCTCGGCTGTGATATCGTGAATAGTGTGTAACCCACCAAGCTCGCCGCCACCTGGAAGGAGTCCTCCATTCGCGATACTGGCCTGTACTCCTTCGTTTCCAACGGCAAGTCCAGTCTGCCGGTTAAAAAATTCTGCATCATTCCAGGTTGCGTTATGATCCGCGTTAATCGGTAACCATGTTTGACCACCATCGTTTGTCGTCATAATTCCGGCAGGGTACTTAGCGGTCCGCTCACCGACAGCAATTCCGTTGTCCAGATCGAAAAACTGAATCTTACGAAGATAAGGTAATTGTCCATTGGAGAGAATTTTCCACGATTGTCCACCATCGCTGGTCACAAGAACAACACCTCCTTGAATTCGACCAACTGAAGAAACCGTTCCTCCGACAATCCAGCCGACGCGATTCGTTAAGAAGCAGACACTCTCCAAAGAGTACTGCTGAAGATGAGGAATTGCCTGAACGAACTTCCAGGTTGTCCCGCTGTCGTCGGTTCGCCAGATGGTGCCTCGGTCTCCGACAGCCCAGCCGATTTTATTTCCGATGAAAGTCAGGTCATGAATTGTCGCGTCATCCTGCAAGGGTGAGGCAGCAACCTGCGGGGCAAGATGACCTATGATCTCTTGTGCGGTAACTTCACTGTCAGTCGCAGACAGCGAGGCGAAAGCAACC
>JAJDEL010000111.1 GCA_029259835.1 Planctomicrobium sp.
GCTTGGAATGCTATTTCAGTAGGAGCCTACACGGAAAAGGCAACAATCAATTCCACTGAGTACCCTGGATGGAATGCGGTTGCTGAAAGTGGTCAACTCAGCCCGTCCAGCCGAACCTCTATCGTTTGGGGAGATAAATCGTGGCCTCTCAAGCCCGACATTGTCATGGAGGGCGGAAATAACGCGACGAACCCTGAGATGACATCAGCAGATTTTGTGGATGACTTGATGCTTTTGACGACTCGCATAAGTCCCACGGGAGCGCTCTTTACTACTACTGGCGATACCAGTGCTGCCGCAGCGCTTGCGTCACGGCTTGCTTGCTCGATTTGGGCGCAGTACCCAAATCTTTGGCCTGAGACCGTACGTTGTTTGATGATTCATTCCGCTCAATGGACAGATGCCATGAAAGCACACTATGGTGAAAAACAACTAACTAATCGACTCAGGGCCTATGGGTACGGTGTGCCAAATATTCAGAGGGCACTGTCGAGCCTACAGAATTCGGCGACATTGATCATTCAGGATAGTTTGCAGCCATTCTTCATGGATGAACAAAACAAGCTGAAAACCAACGACATGAATGTCCACTCGCTTCCTTGGCCACGGCAAATTCTGCAAGATCTGGGAGAGCAAGAAGTGAGGATGAGGGTCACCCTCTCTTACTTTGTTGAACCGAGTCCAGGAAGAAGGGGGAAGATACCTAGATACCGGTATCAGTCACACGGATTGCGATTTGACGTTAAACGTTCACTGGAAACTCTGACAGAGTTCCGCAAGAGGATTAGCAAAGCTGCACGGGAAGAGGACGATAATGAATTTTCAGGGGGGAGCGACAAGCGTAACTGGGCGATAGGAAACAAGAGAAGAAAAAGAGGTTCAGTCCACTCCGATTGGTGGACCGGCACAGGTGCAGAGTTGGCTGAATCTGGAGTGATTGTCGTCTATTCCGTCACCGGATGGTGGAAAGAAAGAAAAAAGCAGAACGCGTGGTCTAAAACCGCCAGATACTCGCTGATCGCCACGATTGAAACCGATAACATAGAAACAGATCTGTACACTCCAATCGAAAACCAGATTGGAATCGAGCTGACTAACCCGCCGTTGTGATGCAGTGCCGTAGGCTGGGTCACGACCCAGCATGTGTGAACCGGTATCACGATGTCATTAACTTTGATCTGAACCCGAACGAAACTTCTCCTCCAACTCCTCCGGCAGCCGCATCTCCGAACTGAAGTGTCCGTGGTCTCTCAGCAAATCTTTTAGCCGACGACATGCCCAGCCCCACGAGCCGAACCGGTGGCAGAAAGTTCCAGGGCTGATACGACCTCCGCGTAGCTTGTGTTTGTCATAAACCGGGCGCTCGCGAACGAGACGGTACACCCGATACAAATCTTCCAGAAGCTCTTCATCCGTATACTGCGGTAGAATATTCGCCCGCCCGCTCAATCCCACGACTTCCCGCAGCGCACCCCAACTCCCAAACCGCGTCTCAATCATCCTCGCAGAGAGCCCCGTCTCCTCCATGAACCTCCGCATCGTGATTTGCTCACCCTGCTCAACCACCTGATTCCGCATCAATTCCAAAATGTGCTCCGCCGTAATCCCGTTCGAATCCCGAGGAACCTCCGCCCCCAGCCCAACTTCCATCCGCACAGACTTCCAGCTCCCAAACAAATCATAAATCACCCGCTGAGAAATCCCCGTCTCTCGCTGAAAATCCGTCAACGTCAACCGCTCCTCATATGTCTCCACCAACCCACGCGCCAGCGACAACACCACATCCCGCGTATATGTCTTCTTCGCTTTCATACGCACCTTCCACCAACAACCAGCAAGTTGCGCAAACTACCCTTGATGGTTCTGAACGCCAATTCTCTGATCAGCGCCGAACGTTCGACGGACTAGTACCCGTCACTCTCGTTTTCTCTCTTTGTCATCAGAACTGCCAGCGTCGATTCAACACTTACCACGCTCATTACTCCACTCTGTTACGTGCTGGGTGTGCCACCCGTCCCCCTTACGTGGAATGGTCGGGACATTTGATTTAATCGTTTTCCAGCATGAAAAAACGTGATTGTGACGAGGATTTCGGACAGGAAAATCGGAACGTCGGCGAACTGCGTGCTATCCCTTTTTGGCGAGTCGACTTCTCCCAGCGATTCTGGTGATCCGCCGAAGTCGTTCATCAATCCCTTTCATTTGATGTGTGAGTTTACGAGATGGAACTGGTCACCGAGAAATATTTGAAAGCCTGGGAATCCAAATCAGAGCAAAACACTCCTCAGGAGTTTGATCCGGATTATCATCCTGACGTCTACATTCATGAGCGATGCGGCAAGGCCACTCAGCTGTCCGGCTTCCCTCGGACTGTCTCTCTGCGCGATCCCAATTGGTATTTCCTAGGTACGATTTGCGTTCACTGCGGGGGTGGGGTGCCGGAAGAACATTGTGTCTGGGAGGATACGGGAGAAAATCTCGCGGCCTACAAGAAGCGGCTGACGAGAAGGAAAAGCTACGCGTACCATCTGATCCGCTGGTCTCCAGTCTGGATCGGGATTCTCTTCGCAGCATACATTGGTTTCCAGCAACTACAGAAGCCGCAGCCTCTCAATGTTTTTGTCGGGTTCCCGATCTGGACATTAATGGCTGCTGTCATCTTATGGTTCCCGATGCGAATCCTGCGAGTGCTGCTATGCCTGCTGAAGATCATCTGATTCTTGTACGGATGCCATGCAACGCCGCTCAGTAGAGTAACGCGTAGGGCAGAATCTCGCTGGTCTTCCTTGACTATCAAGGGCAGGGAGGACTGCTCTACAAAACGACATTCACGACCCTCCTAGTAGCGGCAAGACCTTCGACAACAAAACCGTCATCGCGAAACTCACAATACTCAGCGTTGCCAGCATGGGGGTCCAGGTTCGTAAGCTTTCGGATTCGGTCAGGCGGCCCATTTTCGTGAAGATCCAGAAGCCGGAGTCGTTCATCCAGCTTCCCATGAGCGAACCAGCTCCGATCGCTGTTGCCAGATAGACCGGGTTGAAGCCGAGTTCAATGCCGCCGATCATTGATGCGATCATCGATGAAACAACAATCATCGCCGTCGTGCTCGACCCTTGGGCGACTTTTAATAGCACGGCAATAAAGTAGCCAAGCAGCAGGAACATCGAGCCAGCGGTTGCCGTGCTTCCATCGCTACTGGCAAACATTTCTTTGATGGCATCGCCGATGCCAGCGACTTTCAGCATCGCACCAAATGCACCTCCCGCAGCGGTGATGAGAATGATAATCCCGCCGCTCATCAGTGCGAGTTCCACAGTTTCCGACATTGCCTTGAGTGTCGGTTGCTTCTGTTGGAAAACGAGCCACATTGCGATGATGGTTGAAAGCAGCAGGGCGAGGTTCGCGTTGCCGAACAACTTGGAAACGTTCGCCGATTTACGCAGACTGGTCTCCCAAAGATGCGGCTTCACAAGATCAGGGAATGTCACTTCCAGTAGCAGACGATTGAATCGTTCGCGTTCGTGAACTTTCATTTCGCTAATGTTCTTTTGTGACATCGTGTTCACGAGTCCCTCGCGCGAGAGAAGGCTTTCTTGCTTCTCGGTGAGGTCTTCGGCCTTTAAGTCGGCATCAATTTTCCAGCGTTTCCGGACGACGGTGTCAAAAGCAGCGTTCTCATAGAGGGCCGGATTGCTTTGCAGCATTGCTGTATTCAACGCAGCGACGACAGCAAGTTGATCATCACTGGAAAGCGACTCTTGCTTGATGATAGCTTTCGAATCTTCCGGGAGAACGCTCACGATTTGCGGAACAGCCGCAGGGTCTGTCTGATCACGCAATGCTGTGTGGAATGCAGACCAGTCCGTGATGTCGCTGACAACCAACTGCGGTGCATGTTGAGCATTTGCTAACGTGTCGAGTGCTGTGTTTGCCGAGATCAACGCGATCGGCAAAATCACTGGCAACAAGGACATAAACAAAGTCGGGCTGGTCGTTGGGACCTCTGGGACGTCGTCTTCGGTGCCGACGATTTTGTCGTCTCGAAACGGAATGTCGAGTTTCTTATCTAACCAGACTGAGACAGCCAGTCCTGCGATTGCCGCTGGCAGGGCGACCATTCCTCCCACGAGAATCATGACGCCAATATCAATCCCCAACGTTGTCGCCATAATGAGCGGCCCCGGTGTCGGCGGAACCAGTGTGTGAGTTATCGCTCCACCAGCGGCGATCGCGAGGATGTAGAGCAAGTAGTTCTTGTTCGTTCGACGGAACAGTGAGCGAGCCAGTGGCACGAGGAGATAAAAGACGGTATCAAAGAAAACGGGGACGGAGAGCACAAACCCGCTCCCCATCAATGCCCATGAAGCCCGCTTCTCCCCTAGGAATTTCAAAAATGCCTGCACAATTCGATCCGCTGCTCCGCTGATCATCATGCACTCACCAATGATCGCAGCCATCCCGATCACAATCGCAATCCCTCCTGCCGAGCTTCCAAAGGCAGTCGCGACGCGAGAGATTTTGTCTTCGACAGCACCTGGCGATAGCAAGCTGACAACAATTGCAGAGATAATCAGCGCCAGAAATGCGTTCACTCGCAAAAGAAGAATTAGACCAAGAATTGTTGCGATGCCGATAACAAGAATAATGAGCGGGTTCAAAGGGCACTCCTCAAGTGGATTCCGAATTGGAAAGCAACAATAAAATAAATGAGTTCAGGACTCACAGTTGAGTGAATTGCACTGGTAACGTCAAACCTAACGGACCATTCAGGACTGAATTGAAGGGACAGCCTGAGAAACGACCGATCTCCTGGCAATGTCGAGTGAATCTCAAAATATTCCCGAACCCGCTCGTACTGGAGTTGTCCTCCGCTTGCAGAAAGAGCCGAAGATCAACTGAGATCAGTCGACTTTTGAACCTTCCACTTGACGACTCATCAAACACCACCTAACCTTTCCGACATGAACAACGCAACTCTCAACCTCAGCCTGCTACTTAGTCTCCTCCCACGCGGGAGGTCTTAGGCTGTTGCTCTGAGTTTGTATACAGAACACACAACACCCTGAGACTCTCCATGAGCTTCAGGGTGTTTTTTTATTTACAGATCTATTCCACTAGACCCTCAACCCTAGTCCTTTTCCAACGGAAAACCCATGCCTGACACGATCACCATCTTCGACACGACTCTTCGTGACGGCGAACAATCGCCCGGCTGTAGTATGGACACTGCCGAAAAACTGGAAGTCGCGAAGGCGCTCGTTGACTTGGGTGTGGACGTCATCGAAGCCGGCTTCCCGATTGCCTCTCCCGGCGATTTTGAAGCCGTTCAAAAAATTGCGCAGGTCTATGGTGACCAATCAACAATCTGCGGTTTGGCCCGCTGTCGTAAGGATGATATCGACCGTGCGTGGGGTGCACTCAAGGATGCGAGCAACGTGCGGATTCATGTCTTCCTCGCAACGAGTTCGATTCATCGCGAGTTCAAATTGAAGATGGCGAAAGAAGAAATCGTCCGCCGTGCCGTCGAAATGGTGAAATACACCTGTGATCAAATGGCATCCCGGAGCGACATTACTACGCCGAACGTGGAGTTCTCTCCGGAAGATGCCGCCCGCACCGAACTCGATTTTCTCTGCGAAGTTGTTGAGAAAACCATCGATGCCGGTGCGACGACCGTCAACATCCCTGATACGGTCGGTTACGCGACGCCGAATCACTTCTTTAAAGTGATCTCGTACTTGAAAGAGAACGTGACCAACATTGATAAAGCAGTCATCAGCACGCATTGCCATAACGATTTGGGACTTGCCGTCGCGAACAGCCTCGCTGGTGTTGAAGCTGGTGCCAGACAGATTGAATGTACGATTAACGGCCTCGGTGAACGCGCTGGCAACGCCGCTCTCGAAGAATTAGTGATGGCTTTGACAACACGAAAGGATTTCTACAATGTCACGACAAACATCAACACGCCGAAACTTTGCCCAGCGAGCCGACTCGTCTCCAAGATCACCGGCATGGCCGTGCAACGCAACAAAGCAATTGTCGGTCAAAATGCGTTCGCACACGAGGCTGGGATTCATCAACACGGCATGCTTCAGGATCGCTCGACGTACGAAATCATGCGTCCGCAAGATGTCGGCTACGTCGGCACGAACCTCGTACTCGGCAAGCACAGCGGTCGGCATGCATTTCGTGACCGTGTGGAAACACTCGGCTACGAACTCTCCGACGAAGATTTCCAGAACGTCTTCGATGAATTCATCGAATTGGCAGACAAGAAGAAAGAAATCTTCGACGCCGACATCCTCGCGCTCGTCGAAAATCAATCTTCTGCTTTGACCGAACAGCACTGGAAAATCAAAAGCTTCCACACATTAGGCGGAACAGGCACGATCCCGACCGCAACGATTGAGCTCGAACACGAAGATGGCAACATTGTTCAGGATGCATCGACCGGCGATGGTCCTGTCGATGCCGCTTTCAAGTGTCTTGAACGCATCGTAGGCTTGACAGCGAAGCTGATCGATTACAACGTCAGCAGCGTTTCCAGTGGAAAAGATGCGTTGGGAGAAGTGAGTCTCGCCATCGACGTCGATGGCCTCACCTTCCACGGCAAAGGCGTCAGCACCGACGTCATCGACGCCAGCGTCCACGCCTACCTCCAAGCCCT
>JAJDEL010000112.1 GCA_029259835.1 Planctomicrobium sp.
ATGCGGAAGTTGCTCGATGCCCATTCGTCGACGAAGACCATCGGACGTTTCGAGGATCTCGATGATGCCTCGGTATGTTGTTTTCAGATAGGCCCGTAGAACAAGGCAGGTCATGAGTTGAGCCTGCGTGAATTTCTTGGGGCTATTGCGATGCGAATACTCTCCAAGGTACTTCCGCGCCGTCCGTATCGATAGCGAAGCGACTTCCAACAACACATTCGTCTTTGATGGCTTGCTCATAAAAGCCATGTAGCGCATCCTCACTCAAACTTCCAGAGAACTTTTCAACAGAGCAAAGGGACTTCTTCCACCACGGACAATCAAATCTAAAAGTGATCGTCGATTCAATTAGGTATTTTTCACAGAGCGTTTGGTTTCGAAGAAGCAGTTCTATGAACCAAGGATAGCTTGTTTGGCATCTGCGAGTTCTTCGTCGCGGCGGTGGTAGCCGCACTCGTTGATGAGTTTCTCGGCCGTAGCGAGATCGTCCTGAGAGGATTTCCACGGGTAGTGCTCCTCTCGAAAGAAGAGACGGGCGCGGTGGAGGTGGATGTCCGCCATGTGAAGTCGCATTGGCCCGCGTGCTGAGATATCCCATGCTTCATCCAATTCAAAACGTGCTCCTTTAACATCACCGATTAAATAACAAACGGTCGCGGTGAACATTAGCGCTGGGGCAATTTGATTAATGTCACTTACAAGACGCATCTTAGCCATGAGTTTTGATAAATTGTTTCGAATAGAATTCAGCTTGAGTAGGCAATTGTCTTTTGAACGTTCACTAAAGATCAAATTGTAGAAACGATTTTTCTCACGGACGAGGAGGAACAGTTGAACTTCAAGCAACCACCCATTGTCGTTTGCAATGTCGTGGCCAGACACTGCACGATCTTCAATATCACTAATTTGATGACCGAATTCAGTAGTATTTGTGAATCTTCCAGAACGCAGTTCAGACCCAGACAAGGTCATACTGGAATCGCTAAAAAGACTCAACCACGATTCTCGCATGAGACGGTCTCCAAGTAGTTGACAGAAATAAAAACCATCCAGGGAGTAAAGAGGTTTTAACTCACCTTCGTCTTGTTGCTGGATTAACTCAGCGTGTTGATAGTGATCTAGTGCACCTTGGTAAATTTTTTTTGATGCAAAACGCGAGCTAGTGCTGCGCTGGCGGCCTGACGTTCAAAGTTATCGTCGGCTAATTCTGCGAATCGAATTGCTTCTTTCGCCACATTTTCCGCAGAGTGCATATTACCAAGTGAGACACAGGTTTTGCTTAAGTTAGTCGCGTACGTCGCTGCATTTGAGAATTGTCCGCAATCTAATGCCTCAGCAACTGCAAGACCGAGAGCATCTTGAGCTTCGGAAAGTCGCCCCAACGCACTTAGACAAAAACCAGCGTGATTTAAAATCCATCCTTGAGTTGACTTGCTAAGGTTTGAAGAGACCTTCAGCCATGTTTGCTCAAAAAAAACAGCCACTGCCATCAAATCTGAGTTAAAACCTCCTAATTTGTGCAGACTGAAGAACGCGTCAGAACCTGCCAATCCTCTTTGGATGCGATCTCGAAAAATATCATCCCTAGCTTCCTGATGAATGTTTGCCAAGGCTCCATGTTTTACAGCTTGGTAAAGAGGCTGAAGGCCAGTGATTGAATTCGGCCGATATTCTGTGCTGTGCTGTGCTGTGCTTTAGGTATTTATAGAGGCGGAGGTGAGCGGTACTGAATCCGATTGGACATGTCGACTCAATTCTTCTACCGAAAAATTCACGAATGAGGGCGTGACAGTCGATTAAGCGTTCGTGTTCATCTGAAATTTCATGAATATTGACAAGCCCGAAGTCTTTGAGAAATGAAATTCCGGAGTTCCAGCTCTGTTCAGAAAGTCCCTGAATCGTCCAAGTACCTGAGACTGCGTCCCTCCGAGCAGTGAACAAGTGGTCCGTCAATCCAGCGATAACTGGAGGTTCGCGTAGTGCCGCCATACAATCACTATTTGCCGGACGATCGAAAAGTCCTAGCAGCCGCAGGATCGAAAGAGAACGTGCCTCGATGTCGCCATCTCTTGCAAACCAATTTTCGAATGCCGCGAGCATCTTGAAAGTTGTGCCACCCGGTTCCTTATGGTCAGCTTCCTCGAGCTTCACAAGATCGCGGCGGCGAATGTCGCCACCGTGTGCGCGAGCCAGGAAGCGTCCCAGTAGATTGAGCGTTAGGGCATGACCATTAACTTCGCGACTGGCGGAGATGATTTCGTTGTCGTTGGGATTTATTTCCGCGGGACCTGATCGATTGGCACCGGCGTGATGGAGCAGTGCGGCTCCGGCTTCATCGGTGAGATTGCCGAGGTCGACGTGTAGCACGCTGCCCAAGGACGACTGCGAGCGGCGTTGAAATTCAGTCAGGTCGGTGAGTGGCTCTCGAGTAGTAATTAGGCAAAAGCCAAGGTTCTCATCGTTGTTAGCTTTGCGGGCGAGTTGTTTCAGCAAACTTTGCACGCCTGGCGCACGGAGTTGGCCGCCCATCGGACCGGGCGGGTATCGAAACCAGCCTTCGCCAAGACGCTGTTGAGCTTGTCGTAGAAGACATGGCCCGGCCCACCAGGAAGTGACGGCGTCGCCGTCCAAAACTCTCCCTGCTGCTCACCACTCCGCTTCCCCAACGCCATCCCGAATCCCTCCTGTGTGAACGACAAACTTCAACTTAAAAAGAATACCACCCCTGTCAAGCGAAACGGAGAAAATCAACGGGCTGCTAAATTCCATTTGTGACTGGAGGAATCAACAGCGACGGGTTAATATTTTCTATGTGTTCTGAACCTGGTTCGTAATGGATTATTTGCAAAAGCATCTATACACATCCGCTGTGGAAACTTTGATGACAGCATCAAGGTGTTCGCATTGTGAGGTTCTTTGTAACTCAGGGAGCAAATAGAAAAAGGGCGTTTCATGATTTTTGGAATCATTGCAGTTTCGATTCTTCTTCAATTGGTGGCTGCTGGTCTGGCGTTTGCGATCAGTGCAAGAAATCGACGAATTGGGGGATTGATGCTGGCGCTGGCGTTATTGTTAATGGCAATGCGGCGGTGTCTTTCTCTCTACGGAGCCATCGCGTACTCTCGCTCGCTAGATTTTGGATCTGAGTCCATCGCTCTTCTGGTTTCTTTTTTGATGGTCTGTGGCATGTTTTCTGTGACTCGACGTGGTCTCCCATCGCTGGGATTTTCGGGCGATTCAGAAAATTCGCCGGCATTCTTGGGGAGATTGTCGATGCCCGTCATCTCTCTGGGAATCGGAGTTATTGCGGTCTTCGCGAGTTGTGCCATTGGATACGTCGCATATTCTGCAAGCGACGGTCTCATCCGTCATAATGTCTATCGTAATCAACTTGTTCTCGCCAAATCCATTAGCAACCAACTCGACGATCGTGCTTCCGTTAATTCACTAAGCAATAATCTACAGGCGATTGAAAAAGTCTGGAATGAGATTCAACCCAAAGAAATAATCGACTCTGTATGCATCATTGGTCACGATGGAAGATTGCTGCTCCACACGAAACGACCTGACAAAGTGGGCGTTGATGTTTCTGGGGTTCAGATACCATCAGAGGAGATGCGTGAGCCATCTACGGTCGGTGAACTCGTCGCGAACAAATTGAATTGGACGGGTGAACACAAAAATCATTCTGGTGAAAAACAAATCATCTCATATGCCTATAACAAAAAGTTGGATTCACTGATTGCCGTTCACCGATCAAGCAGTCATGTTGATGCCGAAATTGCAAATTACGTTCTGCCCTGGTCGCTTGCGACAGTTGCGTTGTCGTTTATTTTAATTCCGTCAGCTTTGGGGATCATGCATTGGTCCTATTCCACAACCTTGCTTGATCGTAACCGAGTCATGGAATCGTTACGGAAGAGCGAACAACGTTTTCGTCAACTTGCCGATAATGTCAATGAAGTTTTCTGGATCAGGGACTTGGAATGGAAAAAAGTGTTCTACGTCAGCCCGGCATTCGAACAGGTGTGGGGAAAAAGCTGCGAAGAGGTCTACGCTGCACCTCGATCATGGATGGAATCTGTGCATCGCGACGATTATGCAAATCTCATGAAGGCAATTCCGGAAGAGGCTCAATCGATTGATCGCCCCGTCGTGATTCCAGATTATCGTATTGTCCGCAACGATGGTTCTATTCGCTGGATTTCGGCGCGCGTCTTTCCTCTTCATGATGAAGCAGGTCGTATCCAGAAAGTGGCAGGAATCGCACGTGATATCACTGAGCAGCGAGAATACGAGAATGCTTTACGCGAATCTGAAGCGCGATGGCGATCTTTAACCGAAGATGTTTTTGAGTATATCCTGACCATTGACACTGACCTCAACATTCAATTTTGCA
>JAJDEL010000113.1 GCA_029259835.1 Planctomicrobium sp.
TCACCTGAAGAAGTGTTGGAGTAGTTGAAAACTAAAGTGGCACGTGACGTGTCACCTTTGTAGACACTTTTGGGCATCGACACAAAAAAACGCTCTGGCAGTCAAACTGCCAGAGCGCTGAAAGAACTCAGTTTCAGAAGAAATGACTCTCCTGAAACAAACTATTTCTTTTTGACTTTGTAGCCTTTGAGGAATGCTTTGTCTGCAAAGACCATAGCAAGCTGTTTGTCGCCTTTGGCACCATTCGCTTTGGCGAGGCAGTTTCCACAGCAGAATCCCACTTCGACACCAGCGACTGTCGTGGTCTTACTTTCGTTCACAGGCTTACCTGCAAAGGGACATGCTTTTTGTTTTGCTTGTCCTGTCAGGACCAACTGATGGTTGGCTTTGGGAGCAAATTTGTCTGTGTTTGCTTTGAATGCTTTGGGGCAATTCGGGCAACAGAAGTAGACATCTCCACCATTGTGAGAAACGATTCGCGTCTTATCGATGTCTTTGCCTGAAACCGGGCAAGTTGGCTTGACTTTTTCAGATTTTTCTTCTGCCTGTGTGTAGGCATAGCTGGTCATCAGCAACATTGCCGATGCAATTGCAATCAGTGATTTTTTCATAGAATTTCCTTTTCAAGGATGTGACTCAAGCGGAAACAAACAACCGTGGACACATCTTAAACAACGATTGGCCTGATTTGAAACACAAAGGAAAGAAATATCTGGAATTTCTGATGCGTTGGTGAGGTGTTTCGCACTTCAATGAAACTCGATTTTTGAGAAATTCAAGGGAAATAGTGTTGATACCACACCCGTTCTTCATGATCCGCCCCTTTTGTAGGTGCCCCCGGAGGCAGCATTTCTTTTGACCAGATTTCGAGTTTTGACGACAATTTCGCGGCAATACCTGGGTGTTGGACGAGCAAATTCGTTTGTTCATGTTCGTCGAGTGAGAGGTCGAACAGGTACTCGCGGTCTTCACCACCCTTTAAGTATTTCCATTTCCCAGCGCGCACGGCGGACTGATTCCAAAATCTCCAGAAGAGCGAATCATGCGGTGATGCTTGATTTTTTCCGGTCAAATAAGGAATCAGATCAACTCCATCCAAGGCAGGGTCGGCTTCGATTCCGGCAGCGGCGATTGCAGTCGCCGCGATATCAAGAGTTGAAACCGGCTTGTCGTAAGTGATGCCTTTGGGCAATCGATTCTTCCATTGAACAACAAATGGGACGCGGAGACCACCTTCGGAGAGCATCCCTTTCTCGCCGATCCAGGGGTCATTCAGCGAGCCATCCCACACGGGACCACCTTGACCAATCGGATCATCAGGTTTCTTCAATTTGAGTGGTGCGCCGTTGTCGCTCGAAAAAACGATAAGCGTGTTTTCTTCTAACCCATGCTCGCGAAGCTTGGAAAGGATTTTTCCGACGCCATCATCAATAGCAGAGATCATCGCCAAACCGTACCGCCGACGCTCTTTCATTCGTCCAGAAAAACGTTCGAGGTATTCTGACGTTGCTTGTAATGGGACATGCGGACCGAAGTAGCAAAGATATAAAAAGAATGGGCGGTCATGATTCCTCTGGATGAAAGAAACACTCGCTTTAGTTTGTAAATCAATTCGGTAGCCTCGTTCGCGTCGCCATTTGCCGGTCTGTTGAACTTCGGATCCAGAGAAATCAAAGTTTGCGAAATACTGCTGAACCTCTCCAGCGAAGTATTCATCGAACCCCTGTGTGTGAGGATGATACTCAGTCACCTTCTTCAACGGAATATTCACGCGACCGCCAGCACTCTCACGAAAGTTCGGCAAGTTTTCTTTTGCCCAACGTAAGGAAACGGCATTCGGAGAAAGATGCCATTTCCCGACCATGCCGGAACGATAGTCGACGTTTTGAAGACGTTCAGCGATAGTAATTTCTTCCAGCGGCAACGGACAGTTCGTGATTTGATCGACACCGAATCGTTGTTGATACCGACCAGTAATGAGACCAGCACGCGATGGACTGCATTGCGGAGCAGTCACGTACCCGGCAGTCATCCGAATGCCGTTGGCTGCGAGTGAATCGATATATGGGGTACGAACATCGTTAGCGACACCTTGGCACGAAAGATCCGCGTACCCTTGATCGTCAGCAAGAATCACTATCACGTTCGGCTTCGAAGAGAAGACTTCGCCCGTGAGTACAAAATAGGCCCAGGCAATTGTGAAGGCTGTCAGGAATTGCTGAATTCGTCTCATCAATCGTCTATTTGGTGAGTTTCTGGCTTGTGTGGCGTCGCTTATTCGTTTGACTTAATTTCTGCGAGCCGCTGCTGCATCTCTTTCAATTTTTTTGGATGCGATTTCGCCAAGTCGTTTTTCTCGGAAGGATCATTGCTCAAATCAAACAGCAGTCCACCTTTTGCAAATCCCGATTCAATGTTTGTATTTGAATAGACGGCTGGACCTTTTGAAGGCTCAATATATTTCCAATTGCCTTTGCGCAGGGCGAGGACGCGCGCGTGTTCGATCAACTCCTCACGTCCTGTTTTTGATTTCCCAAGTAACGCTTGCATGTGTCCCTGACTGTCTGGGAATTCACCTGCCGCATATTCTGATTCCATCAACTCGGCGAACGTTGCAGGGAAATCGATTTGGCACATCAGTGCGTCTGAAACGGCACCTGCTTCAATTTTCCCAGGCCATCTCGCGATGAATGGAATGCGAGTCCCGCCCTCAAATGCACTGTACTTGCCACCTCGAAGGTGACTGGCTGGCTTGTGCTTTCCAAGTTTTTTCACGGCGTCATCTTTGTATCCGTCGTCAACAACAGGACCGTTGTCACTCGTGAAGATGACAAGCGTGTTGTCAGAGAGTTTCAGTCGGTCGAGTGTGTCGAGAATTTGCTGGGTACACCAGTCAAGCTGCGATATTGCGTCACCTCGCGGTCCCATACTTGTTTTGCCGACGAACCGTGGATGTGGCACGCGCGGCACGTGAATGTCGTGGTAGGAGAAGAACAGAAAGAACGGGTCGTCTTTGTTCTTCTCGATATATTGCACAGCTTTTTCGGTGATGACGTCCGCCATATCTTCGTCTTTCCACCACGCGGACTTGCCTCCACTCATGTAACCAATCCGGCTGATGCCGTTGATGATCGTGTGATTGTGACCATGGCTGGGGTGCATTTTGAGAAGCTCAGGATGGTCCTTGCCGGTTGGAAGGTCGGTCAAAGGTTTTCCAAAACTGACTGTGATCGGATCGTTCGGGTCGAGGCCGACGATGTGGTGATCTTCCACATAAACTGTCGGCACGCGGTCACCAGTTGCAGGGATCAGGTAGCAATACTCGAAGCCCAGTTCGATGGGACCAGGTTTGATTTTTCCATTCCAGTCCATGTCTCGATTGCCTAAACCGAGGTGCCATTTGCCGACAACTCCGGTGCGATAGCCATGTGGAGTCAAAACGTCTGGCAATGTTTTTCGAGAAGGGTCGATGATCAGCGGAGCGTTTCCGCGAGCGATTCCGGTCCCTTTTCGTCGCCACGCATACTCGCCAGTCAGCATTGCATAACGAGATGGCGTACAGGTTGCCGATGGAGCATGCCCATCGGTGAAGCGAATCCCTTCAGCCGCGATTCGGTCAATCGCCGGGGTCGTCACGGAGGTCGCTCCGTAGCAACTCACATCGCCATAGCCCAAGTCATCGGCATAAATGAGAACAATGTTCGGAGTCTCCGCAGCTTGAATTTGAGACGTGATCGCGAAGCAAGTGAAGAAAAGAAGAGCAATAAAATGTTTCATCGTTATCAAAAGCCTGAGTGTGAAATGAGGTTGAAGAAGCCTCCATCATTGACGATGGCAAGAGCGTCTGCAACGCAATGGCTCTTTTCTGTTTAACTCTTTGGCTCTTTTGTCGGAACTTCATCTGAAAAGCGACCGAAGCCCCAGATCAGTGTGCAGGCAATCAGACTCCCGGCCAGATTAGAAACAAGATCCCAGCCGGTGTTGATGTAGCCCCCGACGTTTGTTTCCGGCACGGTTAAAGTTGCCATGAATTCGACGACTTCGTTCAGAGCTCCGAATCCCATACCTGCCGCTCCGCACAAGACGAGCATTCCGAAAGTCGGGCGAATCGTGACGCCATTGCTCTTGAACGCCCAATTCAAAGCTTGCCAGCAAATCCAGGTTGTCAGTCCAAATCCGAACGCATGAACGGCCTGATCGAATTTCAACTTCTCCGGGATGATCCACCAGTTGTAGAGGACCGGGGATTCACCCGCGGTCGGCCAGGAATTTGGAACCTCAACCAGTCCACCACACATATGTGCCAGTCCCCAAAGCGAGAGCGCCCAAAGCGAGGCAGGATGAAGTGTGGTTCGGTGATGTAAAAAAAGTATCGGGACGAGCAAGATGCCCATCACCGCGACGTAGAGAACGAACTCCATTTTCCCGCCAGAGAATGATCGCCACAGCGCCGGCAGAATATACAACAGCGTGAACGCGATAATCGTTTTTTCGTTGCGCAGTAGTCGAGACACAATTCAGTTCCTCAACTAAGGAGAGGAGGCAGGGGACAAGCCTAAATTCAATGAGTTGGAGGACTCATCATAAGGCGACAATAACAATCCGCGCGATGCTAGGTTTGTCGCACTTCACACACTGGGAAATGGGTCGTTGGTGGTGATTGGATCGTCAAAGGTCGTCTGGCTCGTCGGTCAATGACCTAGGATTAATGCTGGTAGGGCCACCAGGTCTTGGCTTTGACGATCCATACAGTGATGCAACGTAATCGCCGTAGCCGTTGTAT
>JAJDEL010000114.1 GCA_029259835.1 Planctomicrobium sp.
TGGGATCAATTGGTGCCGCAACATTGTGTTATGGGTTAGGATCACAACTCACAGCAGTGGACCCTTCAAGTGGAAAGGTCCAGTGGAGACGCTACGATCTGGCATCCGGCAGCGAAATTTTTAGTGACGATGAATTTGTCCTCACACTCGCCCCTGGGGAATCGACTCTCCACTTGTACCGGGCATCAGATGGAACGAAGATTGGCACGCGTCCTGTTCCAGAAGGAGCGATCAATTCGAATCTCTTGCGAGAAAATGGAGACTGGAATAGATTCTTTCCAGTCATCAAAAAAACAGAGACAACTTTCCAGTTTTCGTTATACGATCCAGTGGAAGAGGAAACAGTCTGGCAGTTCGACGCTCCTTTAGGGACGCTATGGTCAAGCGTGCAGCGGAGCAATCTCGCGTTTCTTGATCCGGACCACACCTTGACCATTGTTGAAGGACTGACAGGTCAGCCCTTACTCAAAAAGAAAATTCCGGTCGAAGAAGAGATGGAATCATTCGCAATCCTGACCAGGCCGGGGCAGTGGATCGTTCTTCCAGGCAAAGGGATACCGCAACAGTTTGTGTTTTCGTACCCTTCCTTGATCACACGGACCATCGAAAAAACGGTCGATGGAACAGTCGTTGCCATCGACCGTATGAGTGGTAAGGTGGAATGGTCGCACACAGTTGAAGATCAAAAAACAATCACCCAGTTACCAACAGCATGGCCGATTTTGTTTTTCGGAAACAATTCCAGCAAAGGTCTTCGCGGTCTCATTCTCAACCGAATCACCGGTAAAGAGATCATGAACGAAGAATGGGAAATCAACAGGAACTGGATACACTGGCAAGCGTCGATTCAACCACTGAAAATCCGCATTGGGTACGGTCTAAAAACGATTGGTCTCGATTGCGTAGAACCTTTGACCGAAAAAGAACTGGACGAAGCCAAGTAGTGGAACGATAGGCCAGTTCGGCCAAAACTCATGCACACGAGAATGCCATAGTTGATGGCGTTGCCAATGCGAAACTCGAGCGATTTTCAATCTTGCGCAGCTGCTTTTACATCGCTTTGACTGTGCTCGTTTTGAATGGCCTTGTAGACCTCTTCTCGATGGATGCTCACTTCTTTCGGGGCATCAATACCCAGGCGAACCTTGTCTCCTTGAATCGACACGACCATGATCGTAATCGAATCTCCAATAATAATCTTTTCGTCCTGTTTTCGGCTGAGTACTAACATCGCTCCTGTTCCTTTAATTTTGGCTCCTGACTGATCGTCCACTCCCTTTTATGGTCGGACGGAAGCTTGAACTTACGTCAGCCGACCTACCAAAGGGAGGACGGAAAGTCTCAAATCAAACGAACTATGGGAGAGCCAGAGAGATTCGTCTGATCAATCCGCGTAAACGAATCGTGCTGGGCGAAACGGTTAATACGAATGAGAGAGGTTGGGTTCTAACGGGCGCAGCGTTCCTGGCGATCAAAAGAGATGCTCATCAACGCTTGTAACGAACGTTCATCCAGAAGAGGGAATTTCGATGCGACTGACGCAACCGTTACGATGTACAACTTGCTCGCTGCGCTCTTCATGGTCGCGGCTAAAGATTTTCACCTCAGTCGCTGTTCTAATCAATGATTTTTGAAATTGGAAACTCAACAATTCCATTCGCACCTGCCGTGATCAACTCTGGAACGATTGAACGAACGACCGATTCTTCGATAATCGTACTCACAGCAACCCATTCTGGGTCAGCAAGTGAAGCAATCGTCGGGTCTTTCAGGGCTGGCAGATCATTCAAAATTCCTGGAAGGTCGGAACGGCGGACATTCATCATCAATCCGACTTTACCTTCAGCAGCCAGGCAAGCTTGTAACATCAGGGCGATGTTGTTGAGCTTCTTTTCTTTCCACTCATCTTTCATTGCCTGACGATTCGCAATTAATCGCGTTGTACTTTGGAGAACTTCGTCGACAATCCGAAGGTTATTGGCGCGTAGCGACGAACCTGTTTCCGTCACTTCGACAATGGCATCGGCAAGTCGTGGCGGCTTGACCTCTGTCGCTCCCCAGGAGAATTCCACTTCTGCGGTGACCCCATGCTTATCGAGATACGCTTTGGTCAGGCCAACGGCTTCAGTCGCAATACGTTTGCCTTCGAGATCCTTGACGGATTGAACTGGCGATGACTCTGGAACACAGAGTACCCAACGAACCGGGCGGCGACTGACCTTGGAGAAGACGAGTTCGGTCACTTCGTGAACGTCTGCCTGTGTTTCCTGCACCCAATCATGTCCGGTAATTCCGGCGTCGAGGATTCCGTTTTCAACGTAGCGGGCCATTTCCTGGGCGCGGATGAGCAGGCACTCGATCTCATTATCGTCGATCGTGGGATAATACGACCTGGATGAAAATTTAATGTTGTACCCAGCGTTCTTGAACAACTTCGCGGTTGCCTCTTGAAGGCTACCAGCCGGAATTCCTAATTTCAAAAGTTTCTCAGACATGGTTGTTCTACAGTGTGTATCAGATTGAATGAAAGTTTGATTGTGAGAAGCGTCAGGAGTTCTTGCCGTACACTTCATCTGGATCGAAGATACGGTCGCCAACGATGGAAATTTCTTTTGTTGCAGGATCGACCTTGCGGAAGAAACAGCTCTGATACCCTTCGTGACAGGCGGCTCCGCCGATTTGATTCACGTTGACCAGCAGCGTGTCGGCATCACAATCAAGGGCGATGGAAACCAATTCCTGGACATTTCCACTCTCCTCCCCTTTCCGCCACAATTTTTGGCGGCTGCGCGAGTAGTAGCAGACTCGACGAGTCTTGAGTGTCTCTTCATATGCTTCACGGTTCATGTAGGCGAGCATCAGAACCGTCCCGGTCGACGCGTCCTGAGCAATGGCAGGGAGCAGTTCGGATTTGTTGAAATCAGGTCCGTTCACGTTGTACTCGCTTATGAATAATGTGGAATTCTGAGTTGGCACTCGCCGAATGAGTTTGAAAGATCGAGCCTGCTTGATTGTCGAGGGTTCGCGTAATTTATCAAGTCGCAAACTCTCCCTCCACTAGCGGTGCAACATTCCCCCTCGAAATCCGCATGTTCGTTCATTTCAATTTGCGAGATGGGCACTGCAGCGTTCTTTTACGAATGAAAGCCGAGTTCGCGATGCTGTCTCAAAATGCTACAGCCATCAATCGACCAGTCCCTGGCTGTCGCGAATTCGAGGTTCCCATTTTTCGAGACAAACTGTCATTGAGTGGCAAATCGCTTTCAAGCACCATCGTCATGCTCTACGATGGGCGGTCGAATCCAACCAACATCAACATCAAGAGAGTGGAAGAATGGCTGAGCAAAAAGCAACAAATGTGACCTGGCACGAACATCGGGTTTCTTCAGATGATCGAAAAAAGATTAAAAGCCAGAAGAGTTGCGTGATGTGGTTCACTGGTCTGAGTGCTTCTGGAAAAAGCACGATTGCGAATACTGTCGATCACAAACTTGCTGAGCTGGGGAAACACACGTATTTGCTCGATGGAGATAATGTTCGACAGGGTTTAAACAAAAACCTTGGTTTTTCTGCAGAAGATCGTGCGGAAAATATTCGCCGAATCGGAGAAGTCGCCAAGCTCTTTTCGGATGCAGGTCTCGTGACATTGACCGCATTCATCTCCCCATATCGTGCAGATCGTGATGCCGTCCGAGAACTCCTTTCCGACGGTGAATTCATCGAAATTCTCGTCGATGCGTCACTTGAAACCTGCGAAGCACGAGACCCCAAAGGTCTCTACAAGAAAGCCAGAGCAGGGGAAATCAAAGGGTTTACAGGGATTGACGATCCGTACGAA
>JAJDEL010000115.1 GCA_029259835.1 Planctomicrobium sp.
TGATCTTGTCGATTCCAAGATCGGCTGCAAGAGCGAAGCGATTGTCTGGGCTAAACACTATGCTGTGCGCCTTAGGTCCTTGCTGGCGAGACTCGTTCACGCTGGAGCCTTCGTGCTGGTGGAATGAAGCCGCTTTTTCAAGTGAACCATCCTTCTGAATCGGCAACAACGCCACACTCCCTGACGAATAGTTCGCCACGACCACGCTTGCTCCAGTCGCGTCGACATCGAGATAGCATGATGCCGAACCGCGCGCAGTTTGCTGGTTCAGCCGTTTCAGCTTTCCGGTGCCTCCTTTGATGGAGAACGCAGTCACAAATTCATCCTCATCACCACCGAACGCTTCAGTCTCAATGGAGTAAAGAAATTCTTGGTCCGGTGAGATTGCGAGGAAGAAGGGATTCGAAATATCTGGCGTCCGATGTACCGGCTTGAGCTTGCCGGACACTGCATCAAATTGAAATGCGTGAATGCCTCCGCTCTCGCCGGTTGCAAAGGCTGAAATGAAGATGAGCGGGTCGTCAGCGCGTGTGGAGGTGGTCATAATTTGTGACAGACTGAATGTGAGAACGAATAACTTGAACATGAAACATTGACTCCTCGTTGATGTATTATGAACTTGCGAGACAGCGGAAATTTAGTCACAACACTCCATAAGTTTCATAGGCTTTGACCGCTTTCATGCCATCCCGAATCGCGTCTCGGACTTCATTCTCGGCATGGACCTTCTCCCAGGCAAGCCGCAACACTTCCGCTTCGGCTTTCTGAGGCACAACAACGATGCCATCTTCATCGGCGATCACAAGATCGCCGGGGCAAAATCGGACACCGTTGATTTCGACCGACACATCCCGATCAACAACCCGCTGTCGGTCCTTGCTGTCGTAGAGACAAGTCCCGCGCGCGACGACCGGAAAGTTCATTTCGCGAATTTTTCCGACGTCTCGCACGGCGCCATCAACAATCGCGCCAACACACCCGCCGTTCGTCACAGCCGTCGTGAGAAGTTCTCCCCAGATTCCAGATCGCATCGATCCACCAGCGGCGGCGATGAAAACATCGTCCGGCTGGCAACTGTCGACCGCATTGAGTTCTAAATCGTAAGGCTCCGGGTCTTCGTGAAACATATCCGCCCACAATGTTGTCCGGCAGCGACCGACAATCATCGTGGCACAAGTGAGTTGGTGCAGCGGTACGCGCGGAGACTGATCTCGATATCCCGTCGCATCCAGCGCATCACAAATCACTGCCGAATACAGATTGTCACGAATATCTTTCATCGTGATATGATCTGGTGGAGTTGTCATCTCTTGCCTTTCATCACATGTGATCGATTCTCACTACGAAAGGTAACGAAAACACCAAGCTCTGTCTCGTAATTGGGGTTCAGAGAGGCTTGGCAGAACTTTTCTCTCCACGAGTCAAGTTCCTAAGGTTTGGTAATTGCCCAGCGCGCCAATAACAACCCAATTGCAATCATGTGGATAATTACAGCAATCAGGCCCACGCCCACGAGTGTGTCTGTGCCATCTGACTTCAGAATAGTTCGCTTGCATAATTGCTTATTGATCACGCCGCAAATCCAACTCCAATGAAACATGACGTGTACCGTGACACCCAATGTGAAAATTGCCAGTGTGCGAAATTGAATGTTTTGCCAGGCGACGACATCTCCTCCCCAGAGCTTCCAACCTTCGGAGTTCAACCCGACCGGAAAGATGAATTGAAGAACCGAAGCGATCCAGATCAGCGTGATGAAGTTCAACAACAGAAACAGGTCAAGAAAAAAATTGATGACCGACCAGGAGAGTTTTCGCGGACGACGCTTAGCGGTCTGAATGACTTTAGTTTCTGTTGACATCTATTCAGTTCACACTTTTCACATGGGTGGATTGAGGAGTGTCGGTTGACGAACTGCAAAACGGACACGGATTCAGGACTTCACGCGAACCACTGTTGATGGCTCCGATCCCTCGGTATGTCGTGATCAAACCAGTCACGACCACACTCCACGCAGCAATTTTGAGAAGTCGTTTCCGCATGACGAAAGAGAGCATTCGACCACCCAGGCCAGCCATCACCATGAGCGGGACGGTCCCAAAGCCGAATGCCATCATAATAGCCCCTCCAGCAATTAAATCTTGTGATGCTGCAGCCAAAGCGAGAAAGGCGTAGAGTAATCCACAAGGAAGAAAGCCTGTCATGACACCTGCCAAGAACTTTGACATCAGAGATGGCGATTGGAAATATGTCTGAAACATGGACCCCATCAGACAGCCTTGGGCTGTCTTCGTAGCAGTGTTTTTCCACACGGAAACACCGGCTGCTTTCAGACCTTGAACAACCAGAAACAGACCCGCCACAATACTGAGAATTGCTGAGGCATTCACCCATTGATTCGCACTCAGGCTGATTCGCTGACCTGCAAAACCAGCAATCGCACCTAGGATCGTGTAACAAAAAACTCGCCCAGCTGAGTACGCAGTTTGAGAAAAGAATGCTCTGGAAGGCGTTGCGGTATTCATTCCCAGCAAGACTGCAAAGCCTCCGCACATACCCAAGCAATGCGAAGAGCCGAGGAGACCGCTCAGGAAAATGAGTGAAAACTCGCTCATACGGCAGAATCTCCCACATGCGAAATCAACGGAGACGTGCGAGTTGTATTTTGAATATCAAAGGAACGATCCGTCATCCGATGACCATTTCCTTGGGGAACGGAAAACGCAGCGCGGAGACGTAATGAATTCGAAATCACGAAGAGACTACTCAGAACCATCAGAGCTGCTGAAACAGCAGGGTGCAGCCAACCTGTCGCAGCGACAAGCATTCCGCAGCTATTGTAGCCGAAGGCCCAGATCAGGTTTGTACGAATTGTTTTAACGGTGGCGTTCGAGAGATCAATCAGCCAAGGGATCTGGGAAAGATCGTCACTGACGATGCAAATATCTGCTGCCTCTCGACTGACATCAGCGCCGCAGCCGAGACAAATGCCAACATCGGCTGTTGAAAGAGCGAGAGCATCGTTGATCCCATCACCGACAAAGGCGACCGGGCCAATTTCTTTCTGTGCATCTTGAATCGCCTGTTGCTTGCCTTCAGGGGGCAATCCTGCCAG
>JAJDEL010000116.1 GCA_029259835.1 Planctomicrobium sp.
CTAAACCCCCTTCAGATGGAATTCATCAAGTACGTCTTCAGCAAGAGTGGTCAACAGGATGTCGTCATCGGTGGCTTCTTGCCTGTTCCCGCGGGAGCAGCACATATTGCCCTCGAGGCCATCGGCGGAAAGACTTTGAATTAACTTCTGTACTCTCTCTTTAAAACTCATCTCACTCTGCGTGGAGCGACATAATGAAACGGATTTCATTCACGACTGCAGTGACCGGCTGCTTACTACTCTCTCTGGTCACAACTGCGGACGCGATCGACAAATCAAAAACAGGGGCACCGAAATCGGTCGCGCCTCTAAATCAGTTTGATCCTGCGAACCTTCCAGGACAAGGTGGACTGAACAGCCTGGGGAGCAAAAGCGACCCCTTCCTGCCTCAGAACATCTACAACCCATTTCCAACACTCCCTGGAACGACTCCAGGCGTCCCGAACCCCCTACCTGGAACGTATCCAGGGACCGGCTCAGTGCGAGTCACTCCTAAAGTTGTCCCTCCAGGACAACAACCTTCCCCCACTGCACATCGGTGGAGATTGGGCGTGATGTCCCGTGACACCGAGACAGGTGTGCAAATTCACGAAGTTGTCCGCAATTCTGCCGCATCTCGCGCCGGGCTTGAACCGAACGACACTATTGTCGCCATACATGGACATCAAGTCGGACTCGTGAACGGAGACCTTCACGAACTCTCTCGTGAATTTGAAGCTCATGCGGACCAGACCGGAATGATCACCATGTTGGTCCAGGACAACCGCACTCTGACACTCATGAATATCACCGTGCAACTTGACTCTCGATTCTCTAACATCGATGGATCAATTGCCCTGCTGAATAACCAACGCTTCCCTCAGAATGGAATCATTCGAATTGAGTTGCAGGAAATTGTTCGCCAAGGAGCTGCTCCGCTGACAATTGCCAGCAAGGAAATCAAGAATTTCAACCCAAACATAAGCCGAGTTCCTTTCAACCTTGAGTATGACCCTACTCAGGTTTCCCATCGAGGTGAATACGTCCTGACAGCAAATGTCATTAACAACGAACGTTCTGTGTTCAAAACGATCCAGACATATGTTGTCAATAGTCAGGGACAAGGAGACGGACGTCCTGTTGCAATGCAGCTGAAAACTGTTCGCCCGAGCTATGACTCTCCGATTCAGATCGATCAGGATGCTCAAATCGCGACCATTGTGAAATGGTTCAACGAATATCTCGGTCGACCTCCAACTGATCGGGAATTGACTGCCTGGCTTGGACAACTCCAACGTGGATATCCACTCCAGCAGGTACAACTCGAACTACTGGGTCACAACCAGTTTTTCAATCGATGCAATAGAGATAAGGTGACCTATATTACCCGAATGCACCAACTTCTTGTTGGGAAAAACCCAAATCAGAATGAATTGGACTACTGGATTGGTCGCTATGATGCACAAGGTGGAATTCGTCGAGAAATGGCTCGTGAATTCCAGGATGCCGTCGGTATCCGTCGTTGATGCTTCCACGACAATTGGTTTTGAAGCGGCAGAGAGTCTCTCTCTGCCGCTTTTCCTTTTGAATACTGGATTTGTGGCGATCAGCAGTCTGCGAACATTGACATTTCATGGTCGTAGACATATCTTCCGCGTCTGAACTTTTGATTTATGTTGGAATTGTCGTTCCTAGCCAGGATTGTTCCTGGTGAAGAAGAGAGGCTGTCCATGTAGGCATTGGCGTGAAAAACGACCGGTGTTCTGCGTCTGTAAGTGACTGCTATTATTGCAGTTGCTTATGGTGGAGCATGGTGTCTCTGATAGTTCACGACGAGTGGGATGTTTGTTCTCCAAGAACAAATACTCACTTTTTTTTCATTCTGGTGGCGCAACAGAGCATGAACGGCACTGAAGTACTACGCATCGTCGATGCCATCCATCGTGATAAAAGCATCGAAAAAGAGATCGTTTTCTCCGGCATTGAAGCCGCAATCCTTTCCGCTGCGCGAAAACACTACGGGGAAGAACGGGAAGCTGTCATCCAGATTGACCGGGCAACTGGTGAAGTCTCAGCGAAAATTGACGGAAATCCTTTAGATTCTGATGAACTTGGCGACCTGCTTGGAAGAATTGCTGCCCAGACAGCCAAGCAAGTCATGATTCAAAAGATTCGTGAAGCAGAACGAGATGCTGTTTACGACGAATACCTCGAACTCAGATCATTTCTTGTTAACGGGGCTGTCGCACGAGCTGACCACGGTGTCACCTCGGTAAACCTCGGTAAGATTGAGGCAATTCTACCCAAAAGTGAACAAATACCAGGTGAGTCACACCGTGTTGGAGATCGTGTTCGAGCGGTCGTCCTGGACGTTCGCAAGGCAGGGAGTCGAGTCAAAGTTGTACTATCTCGGACACACGCTGATCTGGTGCGGCGTTTGTTTGAAGTCGAAATTCCAGAAGTCGCAGATCGAGTGATCGAAGTCCGCTCCCTGGCCCGCGAAGCTGGATATCGGTCCAAGGTCGCTGTTTCATGTTATGACACAAACATCGATGCCGTCGGCGCCTGTGTGGGCGTTCGCGGATCTCGAATTAAGACGATCGTCGATGAACTCGACGGAGAGCGTATTGACATCGTTCGCTGGAACGATTCCTTGCAAATCTTGATTCCAAACGCCATGCAACCTGCTGAAGTCGAGGATGTCATCCTCTGCCCGATGCTCGGTCGCGTGATTGTCCTGGTGCGAGACGACCAATTGTCTCTGGCAATTGGAAAAAAAGGACAAAACGTCCGATTAGCATCAAAGCTTGTCGGTTGGGACATCGAAGTGATGACTCAGGATGAATTGGATGAGCAACTCGAACGGTCAGTCGCCGCATTCAGTCAAATCCCACCAGTAACGGAAGACTTAGCTGAGTCTCTGGTTTCACAAGGCTTCTTCAGTTTCGAGGATCTATCGGTTATTGAACCTGACGACCTTCAAGAGTTAAGCGAGCTTTCACCGGAAATTTGTGCTCAAATTGTCGAGCACGCAGAGGTCGAATCAGAACGAGAAGAGCTTGAGGCCGACAAGCGGAAAGCACTCGAACGTGAGGCGCGCCGCGTTGAACGTGAAGCTGCCGAACTGGATGCCATGACCGGACAATCTCTGGATGGAGAACCGGCTCTGGATGGAGAACCGGCAGAAGCCGAAGCAACAAAACAAGAAGCAGCAAAATCTGAATCAACTGCTGAGGACGATTCCAGTAGCTCGAAAGAAGCACCGAAAGCCGATGGTGAACCCTCGAGTGAAGAACTAGCAGCTTCCAAGGAAACAACACCTGCTGAAGTAACGGCGACTCAAGATGAGACTGCAGCCGAGCAGGACGAAAAACAACAGCCGGAGAATGAGTCATAATCTGATTTGCTGCCAACCTGTTTGGGAGTAAAACGGAAGTGTCTCATTTTACACTGTTATAGCGTTGACCAATTCTGGTTAAAACAAATTCATTTTTCAGGGGGTGTCGATTGAAGATCCGAATCTTCGCTCTGGCGAAGGAGCTGGGGCTCGACAGCAAAGAACTCATACAGTTCTGCAATAATGCAGGGTTGAGCGTAAAGAATTCTGCTTTGGCAAGTATTTCGCCAGAGGAGAAAGATCTTGTTCTGGACCACATGAAGAGTTCAAATTCCACAGAAGCCGCAACGGCTGATCCGGAAGTTGACCTCACAGTACCAGTGCGCGAAGGTGCTGCTGATTCCTCACGCCAAATTCGCGAGATTCAAGGCGCAGGCCCACTTGCTTCAAAGCTGGGTCAGAGACGCGCTCCTCGCAAGGAAAAGGCTGTTGACGCTGACGAAAATATTGCCGCCAGCCAGACTCAGGATGAGACTTCAGTCGAGGAGACCTCAGAGGCTTCTGGCGAACAACAAGTCGAACAAGTAGCAACTGAAACTGAAGAAACTCCGGTTGAAGTTGCCGAAGCTAATGAAGTCGATCAAGTCAGTGACATCGGTGAAAACGTTGACGAAGCACCATCTAATGACGGTACTTCCACTGACCAACCAGAGGAACCTGCCGACTCTTCTGAATCTCCGATGAGTCGATCCGATTACATCGATCCGACAGGTGCAGGCTCTTCTGATGCCTCGATGCGAGAGATGCGGCCTCAAGGCTCTATGCGACATCGTCAGCCTCGCAAAGACAAGAAAAAAGGACCGGCCCTGCCGTCGCTTGCATCAACACCAAATTTCAAACCACCTGCTGCAAAGAAGACTGAAGAAGGACCGGTTCTCAAACCAGAAGTAGCACTGACTGGTGACGTTCTCAAGAAGAATAAACTTGCGGATATCCTTAAGAAAAACCGTGACGACACTCGCAAGAAACCTGACGAAAAAAGTGGCGATACTCGACGCGGTAAAACCGGGACCGGTTCACGTGGACTGAGTCTAGAAGAAGCAAGGAAGAGTCGCCGAAGTAAACGACAGCGCCGTGGTTCTGATGATGATGAAAATTTCATCATGAAATCATCAAAGCGAAATCGCCGCTCCGGTCCTGTCGAACGAAAAACAGAAGCCACTGTCAGCTCGCCAATTTCAGTCCGCACTTTGTCTGAAGCGATGGGACGACCGGCGCGTGATTTAATCACAGTAATGTTCAAGCATGGTGAAATGGTCACCATCAATGACTCTCTCGAAGATGATATGGCACTGGAAATTGCCTTGGAACTCGGTGTCGATTTAACGATCGAACACGAAGCAGACTTCGAAGACGCACTGACAGAACGTCTCGAACGTCCCGATAGCGACCTTGGCGTTGAACTCGTTGAGCGTCCACCGATCATTACAGTACTGGGGCACGTGGATCACGGAAAAACGACACTCGTCGACCGCATTCGAGCCGCGAACGTTGTCGATACTGAAGCAGGTGGAATTACGCAGCACATCGCTGCCTACCAGGTCAAACACAACGATCACAAATTAACATTTGTTGATACTCCGGGTCACGCAGCCTTTGGAGAAATGCGTGCACGTGGTGCGAATGTCACAGATATTATCGTGCTGGTCGTTGCCGCAGACGACGGAGTCATGCCGCAAACAGTGGAATGTATCAGCCACGCCAAAGCGGCTGAGGTTCCTATTATCGTCGCACTCAACAAGTGTGACTTGCCAGACTTTAATGAGCAAAAAGTACTCACTGACCTTTCCCAGCACGGCATTCTTCCCTCTGAATGGGGTGGCGATGTCGAAGTCATTCGCGTTTCTGCTCTCGAAGGAACCGGGGTCGATGATCTACTTGAAACCATCCTGCTGACCGCAGAACTTCAAGAATACAAAACAGCGGAGGACACTCCCGCCGAAGGAGTCTGTCTCGAAGCATTTATGGACGAAGGCCGTGGCCCAATCGTCTGGGGAATCGTTCGACGTGGAACACTCAGCATTGGCGATATCGTCAGTTGTGGAACAGCCTTTGGTAACGTCCGCGCGATGTATGATGATCGCGACCACGAAGTCGAAGTCGCTGGACCGTCCACGCCTGTACGCATCGCAGGTCTGGACTCTGTCCCTAACGCCGGATCACGCATTCTCGTGATGGGTGATGTCGAAGAAGCCCGTAAAATTGCCGAAATGCGAGAGGACCGAGGACGCGCAACAGTCCTTGCCAATCGTGGTGGGCCGATGTCTTTGGAATCATTCTTCGCACATCGAGACGGCTCCATCCAAAATCTGCCTTTGATTCTCAAAGCAGATACGCCAGGATCAATTGAAGCGATTCGTCATGAATTAGAAAAATTTGAACACGATGAAGTGAAGCTGAAAATTCTTCACGAAGGAGTTGGTGGTGTCAACGAAAGTGATGTCTACCTCGCAGCGTCTTCCGGGGCGATTATCATCGCATTCCACGTCATCGCCGAAGATCGTGCCGAAGCTCTCGCCTCTCAAGAGGGAGTGCAAATCCGTCGCTACAAGATCATTTACAATGTGACCGATGAAATTCGACAGGCCATGGAAGGGATGCTCAAGCCAGAGCGCGTCGAAGTCCCGACCGGTCGTGCTTTGGTCTTGCGATCCTTTTCCATCAGCAAGGTTGGAACGGTCGCTGGTTGCCGCCTACTCAATGGAACGATTGAGCGTAATGATCGTGTCCATGTGATTCGAGACCAAACCATTTTGAACAATTATGCAATCGCGTCGCTCAAGCGTGAAAAAGATGACGTCAAAGAGGTTCGCGAAGGGTTCGAATGCGGAATTCGACTCAGTGGATTCAATGACGTCAAAGAAGGCGATTTGTTGGAAGCCTATCGTGTTGAAGAGCGGAAACGAAGTTTGGACGAGTAAACGTCGACCTCTGCCCATTCATTTTCCTCCAACTTCCCCCTGAGTGATTTGTATGAAAACACGACGGACTGCCAGAGTTTCAGAAGCGATTCGACAAGTCGTCAGTTCTGCCATTCTCGTTGAACTGCGCGACCCACGAGTCAAAAACGTCACTGTATTACACGTCGATGTTCCTTCAGACCTCCGCACAGCAAAAATCTATATCAGTATTCTTGGCGACGAAAAATCAGAACGTTTGACCCTCAAAGGGCTGGAAGCTGCACGAGGTTGGCTGCAATCGAGAATCGCAGATCAACTCCAACTCCGTCTGACACCGATTCTCAGTTTTGTGATCGACTCTGGAATCAAGAAAAGTATTGAAGTCTCAAAGATGCTGCGAGAGATTCAAGACGAACCGACAGAAATCAACAAGCTCGATGTCGATGCGGGCCTGTCAGAAGATGGTCACGATTCGGACAATCCCATCGAAGAGTGAAGTCATTCGCTCACATCAATCATCGATAAACACTCGAACTCGACTCAAAACCCGGGAGGCACCCATGCCTGCCAGCAATTCGCTGAAAGCTGCGGACAAACAGAAAATCACAAAAAAACTGATTACGGAGTTGAAGAAGCACTACAAAGGCTCTCCTCCGAAACAGAACCGGTCTGTCTTTGAAACGCTCTTGTTCTCCGCTTGCCTCGAAGATTCAGACTACGAACAAGCAGAAGCCGCTCACGCGCGCATGCTCGACAAATTCTTCGACCTCAATGAGATTCGAGTCAGCTCTGTGCTCGAAATCGAAGAAGCCTTGGGGGACATCAACGATGCGAATTGGAAAGCCTTGCGAGTTCGCGAAGTATTGCAGTTTGTCTTTGAAAAATACTATGCCTTCGATATCGAAGTTCTCAGACGAAAAACGCAAGATGCCGCCAATAAAGAGCTAATGTCGATTCCTCATCTTTCGACAGTTATGCGAGATTACACAATCCAAAACGCTTTGAGCGCGCACGTCATACCTGC
>JAJDEL010000117.1 GCA_029259835.1 Planctomicrobium sp.
GTCGTTGCCATCAGCATCACGAACAGAAGAATCAAAATGTTGTTTTGGAAAATCATCCAAGCTCTCGTTCCAGGAATCGTAGGTCCGAACAGCATACAAACCAATAGGCCGAGGGTACACTGGTGTGATTCAGAGTTTATCGTCGTCTCCGAAAAGCACTTCAGCCATGTTTTCCGTGAAGCCCAGACTTTGCACAACAATGAGCGTGGTCATCGACAGGGGGGGGGCGATCATCGACACCAATTCACTCGCCCGGTCTCTCATTTAACACCTCCCAGTACCAACTTGGTTGCCTGAATATGAAGATGGTGAACCACTGTTTCCGAAGCTTGCGAAACGACGAACCTGGCTCATGGTGAAATAGAATTTGAAACGAGTCAGCATTCCATATGAGACGGAAGAAGGAAAGGCCGATTTCCACGCTGCTGGTCACCACAGTTTTATCACTCAATTGTTGCTTGATGGTGTCTCACTCACCGATACCCGCGAACTTGCTCGCCATTCCGATAGTCGGATGACAACGCAGTACGCTCACGTTGGATTGAATGATCAGGCAAGAGCAGTAAACAAACTGAATTGTCAGCACTTTGGACGTCCAAACCTGTCAAATGGTGTTTTCGTCTGTCTCGTCACTGATCATAGAACCAGAGCCGAAAAGTGACGTAAGTGCTCGCGAGGAAGAAGGTTCTGTTAGCAATAAGGCCTCCCCTTCAAGTGTTGATGGGGAGGCCAATTTATGGAGGCGGCGAGAATTGAACCCGCCGAACCGAATATGAAAAGTGATGCTATGTCTGAACTTACGACCAAGGAGGTTTTGGCTGCTGCAAATGCGCTGCATTCTGAAGGCTCTGACTGGCGTGATATGTCACTGATCGACACTGAACTCAAGGACATCATCAATAATTGAGACGCTCTTCCAATTCACATAAAGCAAGCGATCGCTACCCTTGTTTCATCTGCCAGGATCTGATCTCGGACACAGTTGGAGGAAGTTTATCCAACGATTCGTAGAGACATTGTGCGTTTGCGAATTATTATTAGTGCTAAAACAGTCACGACTCGCAGCTTTAGACAACATTCAGCAATTGGGTAGAGCACCGGTTCCGTGGTCCTGGGCTGTACCGAAGAAAACCCGGTAAAACAAAGGGTTTTGCTCACCGGCATGTCCATAGATTACATAGTTTCCTGCACGGATTTCCAGAAGACTGGGAAAATCTTCTGATTCTTGGGCGATAAATGAAGAGTTTGAGGTGACTGATTAGGCCTGTATTTCCGAAGATTGAGCTCCGTCAGATTCGACCGGTCAGAGGTTGAAACGAGCATCTAGCGCGGTACAACGAATGTGATCCACCGTTCATATATTGCAAAACCAACGATAGCGAGCTGACGAAAATATTCCACCGACTCCTGGCATTGATCGCATATTCTCTCGATTCTGAACTTGCTCTCTACTGTTGCCTTGATGATCAATTTCGTCTTGCATGACCATCGTCAACTGTTAGGATTTCCGTTGATAATAAATTGGGTTGTTCGAATCAGATTTGTCCTCAGGAGTAATCGCGATGCTGCGAATTCAAGGCCATGCTCAACAAGTCTGTTCCGGTTTGACCCGTCGCGATGCGCTGCGCATCGGTGGCGCAGGCTTGTTTGGCGTCAACCTCTTCAATGTGCTGGAAGCTGAAGAAGCGAAACCTCCTTCGACGTTTCAATACGGTCGCGCGAAATCCGTGATATTCCTGTATCTGTTTGGCGGGCCGAGCCAACTCGAGTCATTCGACATGAAGCCCGATGCGCCCAGCGGCATTCGCGGGCCATTTCACCCCACGCACTCGCGAACCCCGGGACTACAAATTTGTGAACACCTTGGGCGGACCGCAGCGATCTCCGACAAGCTCTGCGTCATCCGCACGATGACTCACCCGCACAACGACCACAACGCCTGTCACTACATTCAGACTGGCCACAAATGGACTCGTTCGGCAGCGAACGGTTCGGATGTCAACGCGCAGCCCACGGACTGGCCGTCGATCGGGAGCGTTGTGGAATACTTGTCGCGACAGCAGCCGGGCAGTCACCTCCGTCAACTCCCGGATTATATTTACCTCCCCAATCGTCTCGGCGCTTTGCAAGGGTACGACCGTACAGGGCAGTACGCTGGCTGGCTCGGTTCGGCATACAACGCGCTGGCGACCGACATTCGCAAACGGGATGCGAACGATAATCCCTATTTCCGCGTGTGCGATGATGAGCAGCTGGACTTCCGTGTCAAAAGCCTGTCACCAACCGTTGGTTTGTCGTTGGATCGACTCGATAAGCGACGTGAACTTTTGACTCAATTCGACTCCGGGCGGCGCAATATCGATAAGTTGGGTACCTACAAGAACTACGATCGAATACAACAACGGGCGCTGAGTTTGGTGACGTCTGAGAAGATGCGCGAGGCGTTCGACATAAAGCGTGAAAAGGATTCGATTCGTGATCGGTACGGCCGGCATTTGTTTGGGCAGTCCACGTTGATGGGGCGACGAATGGTCGAGGCTGGTGCCCGTTTCGTAACAGTCGCTTGGGATGCTCCCGATGGCTACAGTTGGGACTCACATCGCAGCGCGCATCATCTTGAGCGTCACTTGTTACCTGGATTCGATCAGGCATTCTCGGCGCTGATCGAGGATCTTGAACAACGCGGTCTTTTGGACGAGACGCTGGTTGTGGCGGTCGGAGAGATGGGACGCACACCCAAGGGTACGTCCACCTGGGGGCGTGGGCACTGGAGTCATTGCTTCCCGTGCGTGCTCGCTGGCGCTGGCGTCGAGAGGGGTATCGTCTATGGAAAGTCTGATCGAGAAGCCGGTTATCCGATCGAGAATGCGGTCAGTCCGGAAGATTTAGCGAAGACGATCTACTGGGCTCTCGGAATCGATCCGGATTTGATTTTGCACGATAATCTCGACCGGCCCGTGCCGATGATCGAAAGCGGGCGTCCGTTGACGCACTTGTTCGGGTGATAACCTAAGATTATCGATCACTAGCTTGCGCGCGCCGTTGCTACAATCAGCTGTTCAGCAGTCGGTGGCAGCAGGTTGATTGATTCAGGGTGTTCAGGTGGATTTTACTGTGGTTTGAGTTTTGGAAAAACATTCCAGCCCCTCCGGTTCCGTAGACCGGTGGTCAAGGTACAAAAAACGCTGAAAAACAAGGGTTTCGGCCAAATCAGTTTTCAATAAGTTTACATGGTTTACGATATTTTCAATAGTTTAAGTGCATTCAGATAGTGCATGCGTGCATTCTTCGACTCCAGAAGTGATCAAATTTCGATGTCTGAAATGGAGAGTTTGAGTTGACTCTTTGGGCCACAAACCGGAGAGCTGACATTGTCCGAGAATCAACGGTTCAAAACGATTGAATCCGAACTTGCTCAATATGTTCAGTATCTGAAGCAAGAGAACAGAATCCTCAGGGCACGGATTAGCGAATATCTAGCTGGACTTCTTGCTAATCAGCAAACGGGAACTTACACCCATCGAATCTGGTCTTTCGATCCACCCGGCGAGCCTGAGAATGAATGCCTTGTCAAATTCAAAGGTATCCGGCAGAGCAGACTGCTGGTTTGGCACACCATCGCCTGCTTCCGAGATGTGAAAGGCAAGTGGTGGTTTGTGACGCTTGATGAGCATTACCATCGCAATCATCCAATGGGGCAGAAGGACTTATTTTCAGATACCCCTGCGAACGGATAAGAGCTGAGTCTGCACGATAATTGCCGTCGGCTTGGCGTACGATCAACGGCTGACGGGGCGGTGCAAGTCTCACGAACTCTCGAGATAGATTTCCATGTGGTCACGAATGCTGAATCAACTCAGCCGATCACGAAGTTGAAGGTCGATGATGCCGATCGTTACGATACTTGGAGAGATTCCCCGACATCGATCTCAGTCACAAAGTTCCCTTCAGAAAACTCAGTCAATTTCGGGAGTCACAACCCTTAATCTTTCGAACCACTACGACGCCACAGAGTCGTCCGACTTTAAAAATTTGGAGAATGCTCTCAATGAATTTAGACAGAGTGAAGGTCTCTCGCTCCGTTCACTGAGTCTGATCTGAGGTCGGATTTCGGCCTCGAATTAGAGCCTCGCAAACGATTCGTCGTTGAACCAGAAAAATCATCATGAAAAACGCAATTCGGTATTCGATAGTGAGTTTACTGCTCGTCGCCTCGACAACAACGGCGGAGCAGCAGGTGAACTTGTTCAAAACGAGTGGTGTGGCGGACCTAACGCTGGTTGTGCCTGAAGCCGCTGATCCCTTGGAAGAATTCGCCGCCTCGGAGTTGGCCGCGCACCTTGAGACGGTCACCGGCGTCAAACCGCAGATTGTTTTTTCGCAGAGCAAGGCCGCTCAGATGCTGGCAGGAAAGTCTAACCTGGTGGTATTAGGGCGCGTGGACAACAACGCCCTAC
>JAJDEL010000118.1 GCA_029259835.1 Planctomicrobium sp.
CGACTGGAATTGAAACCAGGGGACAAAGCCTGGGAGAAGTTGGAACGCTCGCTCGATGAATTCGAACTTGTGCAACCGATCGTCTGGAACCGAAAGACCGGTCATATCGTATCTGGTCACCAGCGGCTTGCCGTTTTGAAGCATCGCGGAGAGAAGGAAGTCGATTGCGTTGTCGTCAACCTCTCATTGGAGAAAGAAAAGGCCCTCAATGTCACACTCAATAACGCGAGCGTCGGCAGTGACTGGGACGCTGCGAAGCTCGTTGACCTTGTCTCAGAATTACAATCGCTGCCGGAGTTCGACGCAACGCTCACCGGGTTTGACGACCAACAACTGAGCGACCTCGTTCTCGCTCCGGCATGGGATGATGGTTCATCAACCGAAGACGAAAGTGAGCAAGATCAAGATATCGTTCGCGTCACCTTTGAAGTCCCACGCGATGAATGGGAAGAAGTCCGCGCCATGCTCGACGACATCCTCGCCGAACATCCCATGACTCGCTTGCATGTCAATCTGTAAGAAGAATGGGCAACTGGAATACTTGTCCGGCTCCGTTGTCCCACACCCAAAGTTTCCACTTCCATTTAGCCCCCGGTGATTCACCGGGGGGAAGCCGAATTTCTCATCCATGAGTTCGAAAAAGAATTGAACGCGTCGAACCACCGGGTGATTCACCCGGTGCTAAGTGGGACATTCATCAGAAGGAAAAATTTGTCAATAGTCATTTGTCATTAAAAAAACTGGTCTTCGAAGTCGTTCGACTTTGTTCCTCTTTCACACTAGCCCCTTGATCCCTAGTCCGTCATGCAAATTTCTGCGAGCCATCAGTTTCTTCCCAAGACCAACTCCACGCAATCCGCGATGGTCATGGATTATTTCGGAATCGACTTTGAACAGGGTGAACACGTCATCGCGAGCGATTTGGAGATCCCTGTTCAGGATGGGGAGGTTGTTCTCTTTACTGGCGAAAGTGGCTCCGGGAAATCATCATTAATGAGGGCTCTGCGGAGTTCACTTGAAGCAAGAGGGCAGAGGGTTGTTTCCCTCGACGAGATTGAATTAGGAAAGCGTCTGCTGGTCGATTCACTTGATTTTCCGTTTGAAGAGTCGTTGCAACTGCTTTCAGCTTGTGGACTTGGAGAAGCACATCTCTTGCTACGGACTCCGCAGGAACTCTCGGACGGGCAGCGGTATCGATTCCAGTTGGCGAAGGCTCTAGCGACCAAATCGAAATGGATTGTTGCCGATGAATTTACGGCGACTCTGGACCGAACGCTCGCGAAAGTCATCTCGTTCAATATTCGGAAGATGTCGGATCGGTCAACCACAGGCTTCTTGTTGGCAACGACTCACGACGACATCACCAGCGACCTCTCGCCGAATGTTCACGTGCGTTGTCAGCTCAATGGTCAGGTGGAAGTGACTCAGGCAGGTGCGGAAAGCTGTAAAAAAAAAGACTCACCATCGCCGACGAATTCTGGATTTCCTCCGCCTCCAAATCCGACTGGCCGTATTTCGCTCGGTGGCATTATCGATGTCACGCACTCGGCCTCGTCCGCTACATGACATTGCTCTGGTGGGGTGATATTCCGATTGGAATTTGTGTTTTCCTTTCGCCTCCAAAGTGCCTCGCGATGCGTAATAAGTTCTTTGGTCGCTCCGGGAAATGGGAGCGAACGTCAATGCAGACGTTGAATAAACAGTTGATCACACTTTCGCGAGTTGTGATTCACCCCACGTTCCGTGGAGCCGGAGTCGCCAGCAAATTTGTGAGACGCTCGTGTGAACTGAGCGGGATGCCGTGGATTGAAACTCTCGCCCAGATGGGACACATCAATCCATTTTTTGAGCGCGCCGGGTTTCACCGCGTCGGCGTCTCGAATCTTCAGCAGCGTTCTTTGAATTCTCATTCGAAACTGTATGGAAGCCGACAAGATTATGCCAAGAAAAAAGGTCTCCTCACCGAGGAAACGTTCAACAAAAGCCGCTACTCAAACCCCGTCTACTACATCTTCGACAACCACGAAAAAGAAAACAGCCCCAAAAAAGAAAACAGTGCCAAAGAAAAAAACACCTAAAAGGAAGTCTGAGCCGCTCGCGATTGATGAACCGGCAGCATCACAATCTCAACTCAATTCAGCGACGTTTCTTCGAGCCACAGAGAGTCCGACTCTACTCAACGAAGAGTTTCAATACTCCTACATCACTCTCCTCTCCCGCGGAGCCTCTCCGGCAGTTGCGTGCTCGCAACTTGACATTTTACTCGCAGATGTCATCTGGACGATGGAACACGAATCCGGTTTTCAATCGATGGTCATTCGCGTTCAGGAACTCCTTAGCCAAAACGTCGCGGCAGCGCTTTATCGCTCGGCTATGGAAGGGAGCGTCTCCGCTCAGCAAAACTACTTAAAGGCATATCCCCCTCCCGGTTGCGATCCAATCTCCGACGACCAAGATGCCCACTTTGAAACAGAAATGACTGATGAAGAAATTGTTACACAACTCCGAGCAGAAGCAGAAGCTTTCCTTGTTGAATTCGATCAAATCGTTTCGAGCGAAGAATCGGAAGTTGCTTCCGACTGAATTCCGGGAAACAATCCTGTTGCCTGTCGATGAAGGGACTTCGTTTGAGAGTTGTGTGCAGAATTGGCAGAGTCAGGATTTTCAGGCGCTCGATCAAGCATGGCAAGAACTTGCCGGACATCGGCGTCGAAGCAAAAAAACTATTCGGCGAGCTTACATCGAACGGCCACGGGGTCACTCTAAGACTTCTGACATGGCGATGCAAATTTTCTGGATTCTTCTCGCAGCCAGACAACCGTTGATCGGCCTTGCTGCCGCCGCGGATCGTGATCAGGCAAACTTCATTCATGACTCCATGCGTCGTTTAGCAAACGTGAACCCTGAAATCAGCGAACATCTGAAGTTCGTGCAGCACGAAGTCCGCAACAGCAAGACCGGCAGTCGGCTGGAAGTCATTTCTTCCGACGTGAAGAGTTCTTATGGAGCGCTTCCGGACTTTGTCGTTTGCGATGAAATCAGTCACTGGGAAAAACCGGAGATGTGGTATTCACTGCTCTCTTCGGCGGCGAAGAAACCGGCGTGTGTTCTGACAATTCTAACCAATGCTGGCGTGGGGCGCGGCTGGCAATGGGAGATTCGCGAGCATGCTCGTCAGAATGATTCCTGGTATTTTTCGTCCCTGGATGGCCCACACGCTCCCTGGATTACCGATGATTGGCTCGCAGAGCAAAGAGCATTGCTCCCGGAACCGGTCTTCGAACGGCTCTGGCTCAATCGTTGGCAACATTCGGACGGAAACTTTGTCACGTTGGCAGAGGCTGAAAAGTGTCGTGTTGAGAGCCGGTTCTATCAATTCGATGGGCAACCGGGGCAACTTTACGTTGCGACAATCGACTATGCCGAAAAGCACGATTTCACAGTTGGCTGCGTTTGCCACCGCGAAGGAGACAAGATCGTGGTCGACCGGATGGATGTCGTGAAGCCCTCTTCTTCGCAACCAACAAAGATCAGTTGGGTTGAAGACTGGATCGAAGACATCGCCAGTCGTTTTCATCAAGTTCGCTTTGTCGTCGATGAATACCAATTGCTGAGTACGATCCAGCAACTCGAAGGGCGCTATCCGATTGAACGATTTGCATTTCAAGGAGGCAAAGGAAACCAGAAACTCTCGGTGCAACTCCGGCAACTCATTCTGCACAAGATGATTGAATGGTATCCCGGCTGCGGAGACGTCCCTGGTTTTCATCGCGATGACCTCGAAACGGAACTCGCCTCACTCTTGTTAAGACAATCAAGCAGCGGGCGCGTGCGGATTGATCATATTCAAGACGGGCAACACCACGACGACCGAGCGTTCGCGCTCGGCGTCGCTTGCGTTGCGCTCACGGAGAATAATTCTACGGCGAACTATCTGGTCGTCACTCCACCCACCGGCAATGGCGAATTCATTTGGGAGTGAAGTGTTTCCATCCATCCTTCAGATTTCACTTGCCAGTTTCTTCCGGCTTTTCGCCAACATAAAGCGTCGCGATTCCGAATGTGAGGGGTGTGAAAGAAACGTTTACCATGCCACATTCGCCCATGATCTTGGTGAGTTCCTCCCCGCATGGAAATTCAGTGACCGATTGTGGGAGATAGCTGTATGCCTGTTCTGAATTCTTCGCGAACAACTGACCAAGACGAGGCAGTACGTTTTTGAAGTACCAGCGATAGAACCCTGCCAGCCCGGGCATTGTCGGGTTTGAAAACTCCAGAACGGCAACTCGCCCGCCCGGTTCGCAAACTCGCAGCATTTCTTTCAGACCTTGGTGAGTATCGGCAACGTTTCGTAAGCCGAATGCGACGGAGACAATTTGGAACGTATCGTTCTCAAACGGAAGCTGCTGAGTGTCTGCTACGCGAAAATCAACGTTGGCTGTACTCTCCTCTTGAGCGGAGTTGAGTTTGCCAAACTTGTTCTTAGCAAGGTCGATCATTTCTGGAGTGAAGTCGGTCCCAAAGACTGGGATCTGTTTTTTACCTGTCTTCCAGTACGTCAATGCGAGATCGCCGGTACCGGTGCAAACGTCAAGAATCGGTGAATTTCCCTTGGGAGTGACCGTTCGAACTGTGTAGGATCGCCAATAGATGTCAATTCCACCGGAGAGAAGGTGGTTCATCAGGTCGTAACGTGCGGCGATCTGTCCAAACATTCGTTGGACACGCTCACCAGATTTATCCACTGTCACGGTCGCTTCAGACATTCCACTGCTATGCAAAAAAGGAATACACTTCCCCGTGTGGTGTGACCGCAATTCACCGTTCAACTCAACGGCGATTCACCGATGTTCCTTCAATAATGTGCGGAACAGTCTCAACACTAGAGATTCAGCGCACAGTTTAGCCAGCAGTGGTTAATTTGCGAATCGAGTGTAAGACCGAATGTTCTGTGAGAACAAAACAGGTTCATGCAGCGCGGCGAAGTTCGCTGGAATTTGGTAGCGATTCCGGTTGGCGGACTCGGCTCAGTTGATGCTTGTCTTCTCCTCGCAGCAGAGAAACGCCCCATTTTTTCAGAGAATACTTCCCGCCGTTGTAGACCGAGCGGTATTTTTCTTTATCTGTGTAAACAGCAACATCGGTGGGAACGACCCGCATATTAAACGCCAAGCGATGACTGTCAGTCGTATTCGGTCCCGAGCCGTGGATGCAACGTTCCGTGAAAATAATAAACTGCCCGGCTCGGACAGGCACTTTGACGATCTGGTCCTCGTTGTAATCAAATTCAAGGGTAAAGTTCGCTCTGTAAAAGCCGTCGTCACCTCCAAAATTGATCGGGCAAATTTTTTCGTGCGAGCCTTTGATGAATTCAAGGCAGCCATTTTCATGAGTGGCATCATCCACTGCGACCCAAACAGTCAACTGGAACATCTCATCGAGATTCTTGGGGAAGATCGCAGGGTCGAGGTAATCCTCGACCATAAACGTACTTGCCTGATGCCATTGAATTGAAGGCGATTTCGGGCCTTTGTAAAAATGCTGTGATCGCCAGACGAGCAAATCCGGACCGAGAAGTTGGGCGACACGTTCGGTGATTTGAGCGGATTTCATGTAATCCCAGACTCTGGGATTGTCAAAGTGTGGGTCGCGAGGCGTGACGAATCCATAGGTCGGCGAAACCGAATTTTCCGAGGCGAGTAACTCTTCTCGAAACTCAGTCATTTCTTCAGGTGAAAAAGCGTCGAACGGTCCAAGAAACCCGTTCTTGTAGAACGAGTTCAATTGTTCATCTGAAAGCTGGAATTCTGGAGCAACATCGGCTTTCGAGGGAATCGTCTCCGAGACTCGAAATGTACAGGGTTCATCGATGTAGGCACGCGTCAAAAATGAGGTGATCACCATCCAGAATTGCGAATAGTGCCAGTTTTTGACAATCGCTTTGATGTCTCGGGGTAGTATCGAAGTCGGCAGATGGAGCGCCTTGTAAATCATCAGCATCCCCAGAACAGGGACAATAATTGCGCGCTGCCAGAATGGTCGGAGTTTGGGGGCCAAGTTCATTCGTCAAGAACCTAAATCAATGCTGATCATCAAACCGTTTGCACCAACCTCACGACAAACATTCCGTTTTATCAAAATGAGGCTGGTTGTCATTGGAATATATCGGATTGGCAAAGAATGCTCCGATACCAGTTTCTCGATAAAACCGTCACGTTCTTTGCAATAGGAGGATTGCCGAAAGGGCCCCTTACACCCTGGATTGCCCAGACTCCCGAGGCTGAGAGTTGAATATTCGTGGCGACTTCAATTGTCTGAACGAGAAGAGATTTTACCTCAAGAAACTTTAATTGTCCTGTTTCTGCTCATATGGCAGCGACGGACGATGTCGCTCTATTTGGGATTTGAAGTCACCCAGGCTTTGCCAGTAAAGAGGTGCGTTGAGGTCAACTTCAGCAATGGCAACCGTTCCCCACTGAGAAGCTTGTGCGAGTGGTTTGCCATCATGACCGAAAACTGCTGAGATCATCCAGTCAGACGACGTATCGGTGTACGTGCTGCTGATGACGTAAGCATGGTTTTCACAAGCACGAGCGGAGCCGAGCATCGGGTTGCATCCCCAAACAGGCCAGGCGATCACTTCCGCCCCATTGTTGCTCAATTCGCGGGCGACTTCAGGAAAGAAGCCGTCGTAGCAGATCATCATCCCGACTTTCCCAAATCGGGTCTCAAAGACAGGATACTCGTTACCTGGCATGACCCCTCCTTCGATTTCACCACGTGGCAGAGTAACCTTGCGATATTTGCCGACGAGTTCTCCATCTGGTCCCATCAAGATGGACACGTTATAGATGAGATGTTTTTCCTTCTCGATAATCCCGGCGACGATATAGAGATCGTGTTGCTTCGCTAACTTCCCGAAGAATTCCGTGGACGGGCCAGGCACCGATTCAGCACACTCTGCGTAAGTTTTTCCAGTGCCGTAGTACGTGAGCGTTTCTGGGAGGACAACAAGGTCTGCTTTTTGCTGAGCGGCATCCGCAATGAGAGGTGCAAACTGCTCTCGCTTTTCCTGTGGCATCGTACCAGCTTTGGGCCGATGGTGAACTGTTGCCAGTCTCACTTTTCTCGGTTCAGGTGGGTCAGTTGGTGTTAAGCTCACCTCACTCCATGTGATTTTTGAATTCGGACCGCCCCAGCGATAGTGAAGTTCGATGCGAGCCGAAGTTGCTTCCTTAGGGATGTAATACGTCTGAGCCACTTCCGTCCAACCATTCTTCGTTTTTCCATCGACAGGGAACTCTGGTTCGGCACGCGGTCTCTCACCGGGTCGATATGAAGCAAACGACGGTTCATCTCGAACCACGCGTTTGCCATCGTCTTTCAACCAGATGATGCGCGCCATTGCCGCACGCCTGGGGATTTGGAGATTCTCAGTCTGCCGCCAGACTGAAAACTGATAATGCTTCCCACCTTCGACCGGGAATGTTTTCTCCCAATGTCCCATCAGCCCATCACGCTCATCGGCAGAAATGATGAGGCTTGCTTTTCCATTCTCTTCGCCAGATTCGACGTACGTGAAGCTGGGACGGATTTCATTGCGAGGAGACTTCGCTTCCCAACCGTTTGTGTTGGTCTCTCCGGCATGGCTGGTGACAAAAACATTGAGGCACAACAAACAGGCAAGAACAAGACGCATGTCGAATTCCTTCGAAAAGGTGATCAAACTTCGCGCGGATCGCGAATATCTCAGTAGACACTATGACAGCCCGTTTCCGAAATGTGAATGCAGAAGTCTGAAAATGAAGAACACCTGATGCCGAAAGGAAGACCTTGGATGCCACTGCTGGCTTGCCCGGCAGTTGAATCGATTTTAAGAGAGTGATTGAAAATTTCTATCACTGCCGCATCGCAGCAATTTTTGTCCCCTCTCCCTGAGGGGAGAGGGTTAGGGTGAGGGGCGAAGCGAAATTTTCAAACAGGCTTTATGCAGTTGGAACAACTGAAAATCGGCGATAATCCGCGTTCACCCACAAAGATAAGTTTGAATTCTTTCCTGAATTTCATCACGCACTCGGCGAAACATCACCATCTGTTCTTCATCCGTTCCAGTCGCATCCGCAGGGTCATCGAACGGCCAGTGCAATGTTTCCTTCGCACCTGAAAAGACCGGACATGCTTCTTTCGCGTTGTCGCAAACTGTGATCACCAAGTCGAAAGCCTGCTCCTGAAACTCATCGAGTGATTTGCTCGTATATGCAGAAATGTCGATCTCCAACTCCTGCATCGCCTGGACAGCAAGTGGATGCACATACCCTGACGGTTTCGACCCAGCCGACTCCGACTCCCAGTCACCGTTTCCAGCAGCTTTGC
>JAJDEL010000119.1 GCA_029259835.1 Planctomicrobium sp.
CCGTGCTGAGTTAGAAAGGCCACTCGCCTGTTGCGATAGACGGATGGTGGTCTTATCGATGTTCTTGCCGGACGACCACCAAAAATTCTGATCAAGCTTTCCATCTCCGCTTCTTCTTCTTCGTCGTCGAACGATATGAAACTGTTTTCATTGGATTGCATCGGAACTTACCCCATTTTAAATGACTACGAAAAACTCGCATTCAATGGTCTACTGCCAACGACGATTGATGAGTGAAAGATATATTGGGATGCCTGCTGTTACATTGAAGGGGAAAGTGATACCCATGGAATGTGACAACGACTTCCTGTTGATTGCTAGGCATGGTGAGAGACTGCGGGACTTTCTGCCGAATCGAAGTGATCTCGCCGAACGACATCAACGGTTTCGACACAGGCAGTGATGTGATGTGACGGAAGCACGTCCTGCCGCAGGAACCTCAGGATGCTCTCGCACGTCTGGTGCGGCATTACGACCTCGATGCGAACCATGGAATTAACAGAAGCGACTCCCCCTTCAAGTTCACGTCGGCCTGCACCGGAACATGGAGATGATGTGAATCCGGTCGCCCCAAGTTCTACGAATTTCTCTTCCAGCCATTGTTCTGATGTTGCTTCAGCAACAACAGTCAGCCGACGCATAGTGGCGAGACCGCTTTTCCGAGCCGCATGCACGTTATCCGCGAGCGGTTGCAACGCATCCAGACCTCGGACCTCAAACGTCAATCCTTCCAGCTCGAAGTCACGTTCCATTTCTTCAAGCTTTTCCATTACGCTGTGATCCACGAGCTTTGTATCGGAGAGATCGACAATTAAGTTTCGTTTTTGCACGAGTCCGATGTTTTCAATCTGTCTTTTAAAGGGTATCCAGTTACTGAACACTGCTGATTCTCTCGCAAGAATCAGACTGGTTGTGTCATCGACTTCCTGAACCTCGATGTACGGTTTGAACAGCGACTTCAAAGGCACTCCGTTTGCGACGTGGATGACCATTTTGAGAATGATCCCAGCAGCAACACCGATCAGTAGGTCTGTTGCAAGGACAACGAACAGCGTCGTGACAAAGATCGCGAGTTGTTCTTTTCCGATTCGGTAGACGTGAATGAACTCTGTCGGATGAGCCAACCGGTAGCCAGTGTAGACCAGCATCGCAGCGAGTGCTGAAAGAGGAATCATGTGAAGAGTCGTTGGGATCAAAGCTACGCACGTTAATAATAAAATTCCGTGCCAGAGGTCTGCAAAACGTGTGCGTGCTCCGTTGTCGATATTCGCCTTTGAACGAACGATTTCAGAAATCATCGGCAAGCCGCCCACTGCAGAAGCGCAAAGATTGCCGACGCCAACAGCGAGCATGTCGCGATTCATGTTTGTTTTTCGCTTCCATGGATCAAGTAAGTCAACAGCTTTTGCGCTCAGTAAAGATTCAAGGCTACCGATCACGAAGAACATCATTGCCCATTTCCATGCCTTTGGTTTAGCAAGGGCCGAAAAGTCTGGAAAAGTGATGTAGTCGAACATCCCGAACATCCGATCCGGCATATCTACGAGAAACTGTTCACTGAGTTGATATTTATGCCCTTGCAAAAAGTATGAATGAGCATGTAGCAGGTCGAACGCCATTCCCATCGGGACCGCGACAATCAAGACAATCAAAGGAGATGGCAAGACTTTGAGCGGGCCAAGTCTCTCTTTGATGAGCGGCCACAAAAACATGATGAGAAGGCTCACGAGACCGATGCCGGCGATTGCCGGATTCGCTTCGGCAATGTAATGCGGAATCTCCCTGAGCATTTCAAGTGGCTCGCCGCCAGGTGTCTTGCCATGTTCATTGACCACGCCCAAGGCAACAGGAAACTGTTTAACGATGATGATCACACCGATGGCAGCCAACATTCCGTGAACTGCGGAAATGGGGAAGAATTCGCCAAGAATCCCTGCACGAAACAGCCCGAACAGAATCTGCATGACAGCCGCTGCGACTCCAACTGCGAGTGCAGCTTTGTAGGCGTCAACATTTCCAGTTCCACCGAAGTCTTCGATACAGCCGATTGCAATGACGATCAAACCCGCCGCCGGCCCCTTAATTGTCAGCTCGCTATTACTGATGAATGTCGCAAGAATCGATCCGATGATTGCAGTGAAAATTCCAGCGATCGGCGGATAGCCACACGCCAGGGCAATGCCTAGGCACAATGGTAGAGCGATCAGGAAGACCAGCAGCCCCGATATGAAATCGTACTTCAGATATTTTATAAACCCTGTCGCATTGCCTTTGGGAATTTCTGCGTTTTTTTGTTCGTTGTTCACTATTATGTCCTTCTAGATGTCTCACAGTTGGGAGCGCTGAATATCTGTAAAGTGACTGCTTCGTGGACTTTTCTCTACGAAAACAGCCCTCGTAATAGTATTGCTTTGAAACGAATTTCACTCATCGTCTGACCTTTCTTTGATCGCGACGCTCACGGAAGCATTGTGTGAAGACACTGCAGCATGAGTAGAGTTCGCTTCGTCGGATCGCTCCTGTTTGCCTGATGAAATCCGGCGATGTTCCAGTAGTGCGCGAGCAGCGTGATGTCGAGATTCGACACCAGGTTGCGGGATCAAGCCGCCACCGATGATTAAAACGACGATCAAAAGAATTGTGACACGTTCGGCCGTGCGACAATTCATCGTAACGGATGCGGTATGCCGCGTTCCCGTGAAGACGTGGAAGTACGCTTTCACGACTGCGATACCGTTTAACATTGCTGCAATAACGACGATCAGCCCAACAAATGGATACACTTCAACAGCCCCTTCTACCAGCAGTTCCGTGCCGATGAAGCCAATCGTTCCGGGGAAACCGATCGAAGCTAATCCGGTGAGAAGAAACATGCTTGCGAGAAACGGCGTGTGCTCGTAAAGACCGTGGAAGTTATCAAGAGTCAGACGTCCTGTGCGAGCTTCGACACTTCGTAAAGCGAGACCAAATCCAAGCAGTGAGATACCGACTGACAACCAGACACACAACGCCCCTGTGAGACCGATTGGCGTTGCCATCTCGAGTCCGACCAGCACTAGCGATGAGTGGCTGAGGAAAAGAAAACAGAAGAATCGACGGGAATCTCGCTGCACGAGGGTCATTCCGGCAGCATAAACGGCAGTTGACAGCGACAGGATTGCAATACTTTGCAAAGCCCACGATGGAGCGATCGGAAAGACCAGACGCATGACGGCGTACGCGCCTGTCATTGGAGTCACGAAAAGCAACGCTGTACCGAATGTTGCTTTCTCGAACAGGTCGGTCATCCAGCAGTGCAACGGGCAGACACCACTCCGAATCAGCGCTCCCGCAGTTAAAAGACAGCCAGCGAGGATCGGTGGATTGGTGGACGTCGAATCACTACCTACCAGCAATTGTCCCAACGTAAGTAATACGACGAACAAGCCCATGTGGACTAAAAACACCCTCGTGTTCTGCCTTCGTTGTCGCAATTCCAGCCAGGGAGGGACCACGGCAATAGCTAGCAACAGAATGATCATCCACGGATGACGGCACGCCAGGGTTGCCAACAGGATTGCTTCTGAGAATAACGTCCAACTGAACGAGAAGCGGTTCACTTTCGTCCGCAGCGTCGTCATCACTGTTGTCAAGTAAAGCAAGGCCGCAAGCGGAAGCAACGGCGCACTGAGTTCATCAATGACGAACACGTCTCGGTGAAACACGAATTGAATCAGGTCCCAGTGATCGTGAGCTTCAAACGTGTGGAGTGAAGCGAAGTCGATCCACTCACCTACTGAGCACACCAGCGTGAGTGCGCAGATGACGATGCTGATTGTTTTTGCCCGATCACGGTTCTGCAGTCTCGAAACGCAAATTGCGCCTACCAACGGAATGAGAATCGTCAATTCGAGCCATGGAAGATGAAGTTCCGACATCAGGCCACGTCCTCCAACGAATCACTGTATGGTGAAAGGTGATCTGACTCACGTGACTCACCGCCGGATAGAAAATTGGTCCAGCGTCGCTCCAATGAATCGAATAATTGGAACATCTTCATGAAGGGCCTCACGATCCAGTTATTGAGGATCGCATCGAGATTCCCGCGATGCAGTGCTAAACGATAAAGTCGCATCTGGAAGGGGGTAGCTAACTGAGGAGATTGAACTTCATCGCCTGTCAGGTGTTCCCCCACAGCATCTTCAACCATTTGGTGATCGCGTAAGACTGATGGTGCACGAAGCAGCTGTAGTGTTCGCAGACAGGCGTGTCCGATCATGTGGATCAATGCGATATAGCGCAGACCAAGTCCTATTTCGACAGTGATAATCCCGATCTGTGTCAACGACGCAAATGCCAGAGAATTTTTGACGTCACTTTGGATACGCGAGGCTGTCGCACCGAAGATCGCGGATACGAGCCCCAGAACGATGACTGCAAGTTGTAACGGAAGCGAAATGTCCAATAACGGACTAACTCGAAGCAACAGAAACGTGCCCAGATGAACGGAGAGGGCTCCGTAGAACACAGCACTCGATGGTGTTGGCCCTTCCATCGCTCGCGGCAACCAGCCAGAAAACGGGACCATTCCTGATTTGCCCGCCGCTGCAAGGAGAAGCAACGAACCGACTGCCAAAGCCTCCCAAAAACCAATTGTAGCGACTCCTTGCGGCCACGGACCAGACCCCATTAAGACATCAAAGTCTCCAGCCCCGGTCAAGTGGTGCATCGTCAAAGCTGCAATTAGAAACGCGGCATCGGCGATTCGGTAGGTCGTCCAAACACGAAATCCGTTTCGCACTGGACCTGGTCGTTCGTGGAAGTATGCCACGAGCAACGCCGACGAGAGGCCGACAAGTTCCCAGCCGAAAAACAGCGTTTCGATTGTTCCTGCAAGTGAAGAAACAATCATGCCCAGCAGGAACAAAGCGTACAAAAAGAAGAAGCGTTGATAGCCTGCTTCACGATGCAGGTACACTGTTGCGAATGCGCCGACCGTACCGCACAGCACGAAACACAAAATAGCAAAGGGAACAGAGAGTCGGTCAAAGATGAACTTCAGATGAAAGTGAAAATGTTCGTGTTCATTTTCGATCGAAACCCAATTGCCGAGTTCAATCGGGACATGACGCGAGCCAGTCACCTGCATTAGGACGAGACTAGCGATGGCGGCGAGCAAACCGATGACGACACTCGATTTTGTCAGGCGAGCCTGT
>JAJDEL010000120.1 GCA_029259835.1 Planctomicrobium sp.
CCGCGAGAAAATTCTGAAGGCGTGATACTATCGAATTTGCCACACACCTTAATTGTGCGGCAAATTACTCCTTAATTCGACTCCGAAGGCTTCTGTTCTTTTTGATCCTTCAAGTGCTGTTCTCGAACAGGTACTAACTCAATCGTGATCGGCGTGCCGAGTTCTGGAATTCGTTCAGTGTACGGTTCAAACGAACGTCCAGCGGAATCGTTGGCAGAGCTTTTAATATCGACATCGATCATCGCATCTCCGAAGTTGGCAACACAGATGAAGCTGCCGCCCTCGGCCTGATAGTAATTCGTGCCATCTTCGAGTTTTGAAAAACCACTGCCAGCAAAGACAAAATCCGCTTTCATTTCCCTCGGTTGACCTTCTTTGTACATCTTCTTGATGGCCTTCTGATACATCTTGTCTTTGCTCATTGCCAGATAGATATCTCGCTTTTCTTTTGTCATCGTTCCAAAAAAGAGCAACAGTTGATTCATCTCGTCGTAGCGAAGCCCGTCGTCGACAGAGTGATCAATTTTCACACCAGCAGGAACTGTTGTCAGTGGAGCATCGAAATAGCGATTTGTCAGGCCGCGAACCCACTCACTCGCTAATCGTCGGTGTGTCGTACCTTGTTCATCCTTCCAACTCACAAAGATCTCAATTTTTTGTCCTTGAGGAGGTTGGTAGTTCGGCTGAAATTTCACCGATTGCCCTGGCTTGGCGCCCAAGGCAAGTAACCCTGCATGGATGACTGCTGCTTTCGCATCGAGTGAAACGATGGACTCGTGTTCCTTGGTCTGCTTGCCGCACAAGAACATTTCGAGAACGCCCTGTCGCAAGCAGACGTGACCTTTCAACAACAGTCGATTGTTTGCTTTATCGAGAAGAACAGTTTTGTTTTTATTCAGTGGGACCGGTTGCGCGTCATCGGCATTGACCGACTGCACAAGAAAAGTCGCTACAACAACAGTAATCAGAGACATAAAAGTTGATCGTGATCGCATTGCTCACTCCAAATAAATGATAAAACTCAACTCTTGACTATCAGTCCATTTCCTAATACCGCTTCTTCATGGCATCTTGAATCACACGTCGCGACTGGTCTTTCTTGTCTCTTTGACGATGGTCATGCAATTTGCGACCTTTCGCAGCAGCAATTTTGACTTTCACAATTCCACGTTGAAAATAGACCGACAGCGGGATGAGCGTCATCCCATCGTGACCAGCGGACTCCGCAAATTTATGAAGTTCTCTTTTTTTGAGTAACAATTTTCGTTCGCGTCGACGCTCGTGATTGAGGTAAGTTGCCTGAGGGTATTCGGCAATATCGCAATTGAGTAACCAGAATTCGTCGTTCTGAACCCGCGCATATGCTTCGTCAATTGTAATTTTGTTATTACGAATACTTTTGACTTCGCTCCCCATCAGAACGATACCGCACTCGATTTCATCGACAATTTCGTAATCATGCCGCGCACGACGATTTCTGCAAACGGTCCTGGAGTTAGGATCTTCGACCGGCGCTTTCTTCTTTTTTGCTTTCTTGCTCGCCATGACTGCCTGATTGCCGTTTTAAATAAAGGAAGCGATTCATCGTAAAGAGAGTGCCGCGAACACGAAAGGGTTCGGACAATTTTGATAGAAACTATTGCAGCGTCAATCGTCTTTGGTAAACCATAAATTTTGGCAAAGCGCTATTCTGATTCTCGCGGGGCATCGTAGAGAATGTCGAGACCTTTGCGGTCCTTGAATTTCCAGCGTTTGACCAGCATTGTAAACACAACGATTTTCATCAGGTGCCACGTCGAATAAATTCTGAGTTTACGTGCCGAGGTGACAACGCATTCCTTCACGATGACAAACTTTCCTTTCGCCCGGATTGCCTCAGAGAGATACCTTTCTTCGGCAGCGAAGTGTTTGGAGTCGAAGCCGCCAATCTCTTCAAAAACACTCCTTAGAACATAAATACTGCAACCAGCTGCCCAGCCACCGATTCTTTGCCAGTAATACGCAAAGAGATGGGAAAGTTTGAGTTGCAGCCAGGTGATTCCATCGTCAAAACTGACGGACGCTCCGCCTCCAACCGCACCCTCGTCAACGGCACTGAGCATCGCTTGCAAAGTTTGTACAGGCAACTGTGTATCAGCATCAATAAAGATCAAAAGGCGCCCGGTTGCAACTTCAGCGCCTGCGTTTCTGACTTCACCGATGTTGTGCAACTCAACATTGACAACTCTCGCACCAAACTCAGTGGCAATCTTGGCGGTTGCATCTGTGGAAGCATCGTCGACCACGATGACTTCGCTGCTGATGCCGCATCCGCAAACAGCTTTCGCGATCGATTGAATTGTGGATGCCAGCAACAACTCTTCGTCACGGGCTGGGATGATAAAAGAAACGTCTGGCCTTGAGCTTTGGGGATTTTCGTCTTCTAAGATTCTCAATTTTTGGGAGTCCTGCTTGTATCCATCCGGCGGAACCGGCTCTACTTAAGATGCTAGTAAATCGGAATTGGAGCAACTTTCACAGGAGCTGTAACCCACGATTTTTCTTTCTTCGAGTCGGGTCGCTTGGGAGCAATCCAGATGTTGCGATACACCACCGGGTTTCCGTGGTCTTGTAATTTCGTTGGCAGCAGTTCAGGGCCTTCCGGTTTTCCGCCACCGGTTTTGTTTGGAATGTCGGCGTTGTTGTGAATGAGAACACCGTTATGCCAGACGCTGATTTTCATATTCGAAAGTTTGTTGGCTTTTTCGTCGAATGTTGGTGATGTCAAATCAATGTCGTAAGTCTGCCATTGCAACGGAGGGAAGCACATGTTGAAGTCCGGTCTGCGAGTTTTGTAGAGAGCTCCACATTCGTTTTCGACACCTACCAGACCAAATGAATCCAGCACCTGAACTTCGTAGCGACTTTGAAGATAGAAACCGCTGTTGCCTCGTCCCTGACCGCGAGCCATCGGTTTGTATGGCAATCGAAATTCCGCATGCAGACGGAAACTATCAAACGAATCCTTCGTCTCAGTCCCAGCGATTAAAAGACCATCTTCGGTCATCTTAGCGTTTTTGAATTGGTCGGTACTCGTTCCATCAAACAGAACAACCGCGCCAGGAGGTGGCGCGGTTCCCATCGTGGGACTGATACGCATCATTTTTTTTAATTCTCCAGCTCGACGACCGTCTTTCGTCATGATTGTCGCGCCGCTCTTTTCCAGAACGACTTCGTAATCGTCATTCCTTAAGGTGACAACATCACCGGTCATGCCTCCCTGCAATTCGTAACGAGTTCCACCGAACCAGCCTTCTCCCGGCAATCCACCGTAGTATTTCGTGCCAGCAAACTTTCCCTCGCCCAGGGCGATGACTTGAATCGCAACAGGCTCGGAACTTCGTCCCGTTGGGCGTGATCTCTGCCAACCTCGATACTCACCTTGAAATTGGTAATCGGAATCGACTTCCTGAATGTCCGTGTAAACGGGACCATCTTTTCCATCCGCAGCAATGAGGGGCAAACAGAAAGCCAGCAGAAAAATCCCTGCGCAACATCGACTGAAAAAATTCGTCATCTGCAATACCTGTCTTGTCAAGAATCCGGCGATCTGTCGGCTAACAATAGATTCCAAAATTGTTTTAGAAAAGAGAACAAACGTGTTGAGCATTCTGATACTTGGGGAAGTCAAGATGCAACGACAAACTGTAATTTCGGAGAAATCGGCGATAATTTGGGATGCACCTTCTTTACGACTCCGAGAATCCGCACGGCTGGAAGCCAGCAACCTCATCGTTTTTCCACTTTGTCGACTCTCTGAATTTGGTGTTCCTGCTCGACTCCATCGTCAAGAATATACGGCCATTTCAAATGAAATCGAGTTCCTCGCCCGAGTTCACTTTCGACGGTAATTTCTCCACCATGTTCCTGAAGCACTTTGCGACTCACTGACAACCCCAACCCAGTGCCAGCCGATCCTTTGCTGGATTCAAAGAGACTGAAAAGTTTCGGGAGGTCGACTGGATCGATCCCAGTTCCATTATCTTCGATGTCCAAATGGAATTGTTCTTCAGAAGGAGAAAAGCGACAGGCAACCGAAATCCTGGGTTGCGTTTGATCCTCCAGTGCATCAATCGCGTTAATGATGAGATTCAGAATCGCTCGGTGAAATCCTTCTGGATCGATCATTGATTCGGGAATCCCATCGTCAATATCAATGTGGAGTTTAATTCCTCGATCTGTTAATCGTTGCTGCATTAACTCTGCGACGTCTTGAGCCACCGACTGAATCGAAGTCATGGACAGTTTTGGGTCACGTTCTTTACTGAACGTCAGCATGTCCATCACAAGGTTGTAAATTCTTTCCTGATTCCTTTCGACAATGACCCAACCTTTTTTAATCATTTCCCGATTGTCGTCCTTAAGTCCCATATCAACGAGGTATCCGCCGCCGCGTACTCCCTGCAAAATGTTTTTAATATGATGGCTCATAATCGCGACCGTTTGTCCAACAGCGGCCAGACGTTCCGCTTTGATCGTTGAATCTTGATAACGAAAATTTTCAATCGCGAGCGCAGACTGACGACCTATCGCCAAGAGCAACCGTAGCAACTGATCGTTGAATTGTCCGCGCTGCGGGTCTTCAAGGTGTATTGGCGAGTTCGTTGTATCAACGTAGATCACTCCCATAAGTTCATAGCGTCCGTGCATAGGAACGCACATCACTTCGCGGATTCCTGCTTTGAGAATGCTTTGTCCGCCATCGAAGCGACTGTCATGCTGAGCATCGGAAGTACGAACCCCCTGACCGTTTTGGATCACATATTCAACGACTGTTGTTGAGATTGGCATTCGTTCATCGACGTCGATGCCAGGGCGGTGGCTCACGACTCTCGGCTCGATGCGGTCTGTTTTACTATCGGTGACAAGCATACAGCCCCGATCAGCACCGACAGATTGAAGAGTGAGATTGAGAATGCGGCTGAGCAATTCGTCGCGTGAAGAAGTCGGCCTAACAACTTCTTCTGTGATTTGATACAAAAGTTGAAGATTGGCACCTGCATGGCCCCAGTCATTTCCGAGCCCGACACTTTCAGAACGAGCCTGTCCAACGATTCTCGATCTGTCATCACTCGCGTGATTCGGAATGAGATTAATCCTCGCGATTGCCGCATGGGAACCATCTTCAGCGGTCGAGGAGAACAGCAAAATCGTACGACCAAGCTGTATTTGGTCGCTCTGTTCGAGCAAGGACGATTCGATGAGTTTCCCGTTTACGAACGTTCCATTCGAACTGTTCAGGTCCGTGATACGCCAGTGATCATTTTCACGAGAAATAACGGCATGCTGTCGGGACATTTCCGTATCGAGGATGCGGTAGTCATTTTGAACACCACGACCGACTCGAAGTGAGTCACCTCTCAAATCGATGCGACTCCCCTGGTCCGGTCCCTGAATGACCAGTAACGTCGCTTCCGACACAACAGCACCTCACTTTGAACACTTGCATTGATGGTTGGCGATCAACTCCCTCTAAATTTATCACTCCGTTGTCACTTCCAGTATTTTTGTGTGACCCAAAACGTCGTTGCAATTAAGCTGATTCCCGCCAAAACGAATGAAGCCATGTTAGGGTATGCGGCGAGTTTTAATCCGACCGTAGGGATCATCATTTTCAAGATGACCGGTAACATGGGAATGATAGCACTCCAGCAAATGAACAAAATCCCGTACTGTTTCCGTTCCTTTTTTTCGTCCGCGGAAAGTTGATCGAATCCGATTGGAGAAGATGATTTTTTGTCCTTGCTTTTTTTCTTTCCAGTCGATTTTTGCGATACAGCATCCATACTCGTCGAAGAAATCTTCGCGTCATCGCGCATGCCGGGCGCGTAATACTGGGCAATCGATTGATTGATTGATCGTGGCGTCACAATCACCGGACGAATGGGAACTTCGTATCGCATGCGAAGTTCGTCTTCGAGTTCATGATCGATTTGATCGACAACAGCAACCAGTAACTGTCCATCATCAATGAAGAGTGGAACAAAGGAATTTCTCTTGACCATTGCGCGTGAAACGAGATCCAGCGCATCGTCCTCTGGAAGCATATCGTCCAAGTCAACAAAGGAATATCCAAGTTGAACAGCCAGAGCTTGAGCGGCTTTCGTTGGCTTCACCAGATTCATCTGGACAACCGCATCCCGATGAGACAACCCGCGCCGATCGGCGAACTCTTCAACTTCCGTTTGTTGTTCACGTGACAGATCTCCATTGCGAACGAGAACATCGAGCAATGGCTGACGACCGAACTCATCAAGTTCAGCTTCAAACTCACGCCCGAGACCCTCGTCGTACTCGCGTTTACGAACCGGGTCCGTTAAGCAGAGCATCGCCTTTGCCATTTCGTTCAGCAAATCCTGTGATTGAACAGAGTACTGCCCGGTTGCGTATTTGCGAACGTGTCCGTTCAGTTTTTTGTAATGAGCACGTACCTTGTCAGATTCATCCTCGAATCGGACAAGCCTGAGTAGTTCGTAGTGATCTGGTGGGCGAGGCCCTTCCGGGATGCCAAGCCATTCCTTGTAAAAATCCATGATCAGAACTCTATATAAATGCACTGAAAGAAAAAGCATACAAGAGCATCTAGCTCTGGTGTGTGTCCACAAGGAGTCGTTTTGCTATTCAAAGCTGTGAACTCCGCGAGGCAGATCGCGTCTGTCAAAACTTAAACTGATCTATTCAACCCGATATTCAGTCGCAAGAGTCTGGAACGCATCGACGTTTTCGTTAGTCAATCCAGAGTCGCGAACGATTTCGGTCTTAGCAACGGTATTGCCTGTCAGTTCAATTGCTGTCGCGGAAAATCGACCGTTCTTGTCGTAACTATAAGTAATTTCGACCGGAGATCCTGCTGGCAGATTCGGAGGAAGATTGACAATTCGGAAGTCTCCAATCGTTGTGCAGGCATCCGGGTCACTGGCATCGCCCTCTAACACACAAACGTGAATTCGTTGCTGATTGGAAGTGTTCGTTTTAAATTTTTGTTTCACTTCAACGGGCAGCGAACTGTTCTTGGGAATCATAATGTGATTGATCTTACGAGCCTTATCCTGCGGGTCGCTGATCTTGACACCCAGAGAGTGCGAGTTGACATCTGTTGCGGTGACGGAACGCAGACGATTGATCACCGCTTTGCCGAGACGACTGTCTCCGCCTGTTGCACGTGCTTCAAGAAGTGCTGCATGAATGGCAGCACCCTGAGAGACCGCTTCTTCCGGGCTGACATCACGTGAAGGCTCTAATCCTGTGACATCTCGCAACATCGTTTCAACAACAGGCATATAAGTTGATCCGCCAACAAGAACCAGTTCGTCCAGTTCACCTTTTCCAACACCAGCTTGCTGCATGACCAGTTCGGTTGTATCGCGCGTTCGCTGCATCAAGTCTCCAGTGAGTCTTTCGAAGTCTCCTCGCGTCAAAGCGAGCGTCAGGTTTTTACCTTTGTAGTATGCGTTAAGAGGAATCTGCGCACGATCACTAAGATCAAGTTTTGCCTGTTCACACTCCTGGGTGAGTTGCATCAGAGTTTCGGGATCTTCGCGAGGATCCTCTCCGTGCTTTTTATGAAATTCTTCGGCAATGTGGTCAACAATTCGGCGACTCCAGTCGAGACCACCGAGCATGACATCCCCGTCTGTCGCTAACACTTTAAATGTTGTTGCGGTGTAACGAACGATGGTCACATCAAAGGTCCCGCCGCCGAGATCGTAAACCATGATCGTCCGTTCTCCGTCGAACGCATCTGGTTGACCGAGGTGTCCTTTCTGCCAGGCATACGCAAGCGTCGCAGCGGTCGGTTCATTGATAATGTCGATCACATTCAAGCCGGCGATCTTACCTGAATCTTGCGATGCTTTGCGGCGCACATCGTTGAAGTAGTACGGCACGGTAATCACTGCATTGGCTATGGGACCGATTTCCTTCTCGGCATCCTGCTTCAATTTTTTGAGAATTAGCGCCGAGAGAAACTCCGGAGTCAACTTTTTATCTTGATAGACAACGAAATAATCCTTGTTCCCCATCTGACGCTTAATCGCCTCAACAATGTTACGAGGATTTTCAATCGACATGCGTTCAAAGCTGGGGCCAACAATAACTTTGCCTTCTTCACTCAAAATGACGACTGATGGCGTGATTGGTTTACCATCTGTATTGTTGATCGCATGTGGGTTGCCTTCGGGGTCGAGTTGGGCAATTGCCGAGAAGGTTGTCCCCAGGTCGACCCCAACTGTTTGACCATCTTGAATATCCATCGTGTTTCCTTTAGAGAGTTCGTCGATGTGTTGTGGGAAGTGTTGAATTCATTTGATTTCCGACGCTGACGCAAAATTATTACGACGGAAACCGATCTTATCCCAGATCGGGAAGATTTGAGTTTATTGATCTGTTTCAATGCTTATTCTTACGGTGCCTGCGGCATCGTTCAAGCGAGCATGTCCGAATCCTGGTGAGATCGTCGCAGAAACAATGAGCACAAAAAGTCGAACGGAAGGCAATTTTGAGATCCAGAAGCAATGAATGCAGGATCATGAGTCTACTGGGGCAGCATTTCGACCGAAGACTAGCATCGTGATGTCATCGTTTTGAGGTCGTCCATTGGCATGCTTGCGGACGTCCTCCCGAATTGTTTTTCCGAGAATTTCCACGTTGCTAGAAGTCGAACCGACCAACTCTCCTAGGCGATCCATACCATAAAGTTCGCTCTCGTAGTTCATCGCTTCACTGACACCGTCTGTATAGAGTACGAATGTCTCACCGGGTTCAATCGAACGCTCTCTGGTCTCGAAAGGAAATCCCTCGATCACGCCAATCGGAACACCGACCGAATCATCGTCAAATTCTTCAATGCTCCCATCTGGTTTGCGGATCATTGGTGACATATGACCGGCATTCACAACGGAGACTGTGTGATTCACGGTGTCTAAAATTGTCAGAACGAAGGTCACGAAGCGTCCTTCGACCGCTTTAACACTCATGTGGTCATTGATCGCAGAGACCGCTTCGCCGGCATCGGTCACAAATTCGCTGGTAATGCCCACAACACTCGCGATGCGTGACATGACCAAAGATGCCGCGACTCCTTTACCAGCAACATCCCCGAAGGCAATCCAGATTTTCCCATCCTTTGTCGGAATGATGTCATAGTAATCCCCGCCAACGGCTTGCGCAGATTCGTAGGAGGCAAAGAAACTGTATTCTGAAATATCTGGAAGCGATTCGGGTAACAACGCATGTTGAACACCACGGGCGATATTCATTTCGCCTTCTTGTTTCTGCTTCTCAACGAACGACGTTAAAAGTCGAGCGCTCTCGTAAGAGAGTGCTGCTTGCCCGGCGACCGCAACCATGATCTCCAGATCATCCGGTTTGAACTGCATCATCGGGTTTTGAGTGTCGATATTAATGGCACCAACCGGTTCACCCTCTAAGTCAAGCATCGGGACGCACATCATCGAACGTATCGTGAGTGCCGAAATTGACTCACTGGCATCAAATCGCTCATCACTCGCAGCATCCGCAGAGAGAATCGCTTTCTTCTCACCCAGGACAGCGTTGAGAATGGTTCGGCTGAGTTTGACAGTCGCATCTTCACTTTCGCGGCGATGCTTCATCGCACTCGGCTTCATTTCTTCCGTTTTGACATCTTTGAGAAGTATGCATCCTCTGTC